>JANOKQ010000523.1:0-2849 GCA_031419375.1 Acidimicrobiaceae bacterium | reverse complement strand
CGTCGATCTCGGCTTTGACGGCGCTGCTCTTCCACATCCGTTGCAAGGGCAACCCGTCCCGGCGGAACTCCTTGGTCAGTTCCTCACGGCCTGCCTCGACCATGTCGACGCGGCGCTCCCGCGAGAACCACTGCTTGATCTTGTTGCGCGCCCGCGGCGACGCGGCGAAGCGCAGCCAGTCGCGAGACGGAGCCGCCGATTCGAGCTTGGACGTGAACACCTCGCAGGTATCACCGCTGCGCAGCTTGTGATCGAGTGCAACGAGCCGGCCGTTGACCTTGGAGCCGATGCAGGTATGCCCGACCTCGGTGTGCACGGCGTACGCGAAGTCGATCGTGCACGACCCGATCGGCAGGCTGATCACGCGGCCCTTGGGTGTGAACACAAAAACCTCGTCCTGCACCAGGTCGGTCTTCAGGTTCTCCATGAAGGCGGCCGGATCGGTGATGTCGGTCTGCCAATCGATGATCCGGTTCAGCCAGTCGACGTCGTTTGTGCCGGCATCGGTGCTGCCGCCGTCGTCTTTGTACGCCCAGTGCGAGGCCACGCCCCACTCGGCCCGCTGATGCATCTCCCTACTGCGAATCTGGACCTCGACCACCTTGCCTCCCGGCCCGATGACGGTGGTGTGCAGGCTCTGGTACAGGTTGAACTTGGGCATCGCGATGTAGTCCTTGAAGCGGCCCACCACCGGCTTGTACCGACCGTGAATCGAGCCGAGCGCGGCGTAGCAGTCCTTCACCGAATCGACCACCACACGGAGCGCGACGAGGTCGAAGATCTCGTCGAACTCCTTGCCCTTTTGCACCATCTTTTCGTAGATGCTCCACAGGTGCTTGCCCCGGCCGGTGACATCAGCCTCGATGCCGACCTCGTGCAGGCGGCCGTGGATCTCGGCGATCGACTTCGCGAGGTACACCTCGCGCTCGGGCGTACGGGTGCTGACAAGATGATCGAGCTCGGCGTAACGCTTCGGGTACAGCGAGGCAAAAGCCAGGTCTTCGAGTTGCTGGCGCAGCTCTTGGATGCCCAGGCGGTGTGCGAGCGGCGCGTAGATGTCGAGCGTTTCCTGGGCGATGCGGCGCTGCTTGTCGCTCGGCATCGCCGCGATGGTGCGCATGTTGTGCAGCCGGTCGGCGAGCTTGATGATCAGCACGCGCAGGTCGCGCGCCATCGCCACCAGCATCTTGCGCATCGTGGCCGCCTGCTGGGCCTCCTTCGAATCGAACTGCAGCCGTTCGAGCTTGGTGACACCATCGACAATGGTGGCGACCTCGCGGCCGAAGCCGGCTTCCACGTCAGCGAGGCTGATCTCGGTGTCTTCGACCGCGTCGTGCAACAGCGCTGCGGCGAGGCTGATCTCGTCGAGGCCGATCTCGGCCACGATGCGGGCCACCGCGAGCGGGTGGTTGATGTAGCTCTCGCCGCTGGAACGCTGCTGGTGACGGTGCGCTTCGCAGGCCGTCTCATACGCCTTGCTGATCAGCGCAACGGACGCCTTCGGGCGGTGGCGCCGGTAGGCGGACAGGACCGGGGTGAGCTCATCGGCGGTGGCGTGCTGGTGCCGCCGCCATGGCAGGACGCGGTCGACCGTAGCCATCTCAGTAGCTCGCGAGGCTCTCGACCCGTCGTTCGCCCAAACGGGCGCGCCCACCGAGTTCGGTCAGCTCAATGAGGAAGCCGAGCCCGGCAACGACTCCATCCAATGCCTCGATAAGGCGGCAGGTGGCCGCCGCGGTTCCGCCCGTTGCGAGCACATCGTCGATGACCAGGATCCGTTCACCGGGGCGGATGGCATCACGGTGCATCTCGAGCATGTCGGCGCCGTACTCGAGCGAATACTCCTCGCGGACCACGGCCCAGGGCAACTTGCCGGCCTTGCGTACCGGGACGAACGCCGCACCGAGCAGATAGGCGACCGGCGCGGCAACGATGAACCCACGCGCTTCCATCCCGAGCACCCGGTCGACTTCGATGCCACGGAACCGTTCGACGAGATCGTTGATCGAACGGACGAAGCCCGCCGCATTGCCAAGCAGCGGAGTGATGTCACGGAACGTGACACCAGGCTGGGGGTAGTCGGCAATGTCGCGTATCAGCTCTTTGATCCAGGTCGAGTCATCCGACATGACGCCCAGGGTACCTCCAGCGACGTGACTCAACGGCGCTTCTTCTTGCGTGGCCGCGGCGGATGGGTGAGCACCGACTGCGGCGTCGACGACGCGGTCACGATCACGTCGGTGTCACCCGACGACGAAGCAGCTCGCCGCGCTCTGGCCAGTTCACGGCGGTGGCCTTCGGGCGAACCACCGAGCACCAGTCGCTCCAGCTCGCTGCCGGTGGCGTGGGCGTCGCGCAGGTTCTTGAAGCGCGGGTCGCGCTCTTTGAACATCGTGAGCAGCGGGGCGGCAATGAAGATCGACGAATACGAACCGGTGATCAGGCCGATGAGGAGGGCAAGAGCGAACTCGCGCAACGCCACGGCCCCCATGATCCCCGAACCCCCCACCAGCAGCGACAGCACCGGTAGCACCGCGGCGAGGCTGGTGTTGATCGACCGCATCAGCACCTGGTTCATCGACACGTTCATCGTGTCGGCATATGGGGCGCGGGCACCGGCGTAGCGCTCGGTGTTCTCGTTCACCCTGTCGAACACCACGATCGTGTCGTACAGCGAGAACCCGAGGATGGTGAGGAACGCCACCACGGTTGCCGGGGTTACCTCGAAGCCGAACAGTGAGTACACGCCGACACTGATCAACACGTCGTGCAACATGGCGAAGATCGCCGCGAGCGCCATCCTCCACTCGAAACGCCAGCTGATGAACAGGGCGACGGCCACCAGGAAG
>JANOKQ010000522.1:0-9742 GCA_031419375.1 Acidimicrobiaceae bacterium | reverse complement strand
CACGCCAGGTCGACCAGCAGGTCACCGTCGCCCACGCGCGCCGACAGGAACGAGTCGATGTTGTCGGGGGTGACCCGGTCGATCTCGTACGTGACGCCAGCCGCAATTTCGGCGGCAATGCGGCTGCGGTTGTCGGCGAAGTCGACGACTGTCAACCGTGCCGGCTCGATCCCGAGGTCGCGAACGAGCAACGGGACGACGCATTGCGCCACCGATCCGCAGCCGAGGACGAGCACCCGCGCGGGTGCGCGGCTCACTCCGCGAACTGCGGTGCCAGCGTGGCGAGTTCGCGGTCGAGCGATCCCGCTTCGTACGAGGCGAGCAGCCCCTGCCAGTCGTAGGCCATGCCTTTGCGGCCTGCGTTCAGTGTTCCGTCGAACTGTTCCATGGTTTCTGCCTCCTCGTCGATGCTTCGGCTCGCAGCCGGTCGGCGTCGAGCGCAGCGCAAGCTAACGACGTGAAAACCGAACGGCTACTCGCTGATCGATCAGACAGTTGAGCTGAGAAGTCCGTCAGTTCGACTGACTCATGAGTCGGATGCCGCCACGATCCGACCGCAGGTCAGTTGATGCCCTTGGCCTGGCCGGTCCAGTAGGGCTCGCGCAGCTTGAACTTCTGCAGCTTTCCGGTCGCGGTACGGGCGAGCACATCGCGGAACTCGATCCGCTTCGGGCACTTGTACCCGGCCAGCTTCGTCTTGCAGTAGGCGATGAGCGTTGCCTCGTCCAGCGTTGATCCGGGAGTCGTGACGACGAGGGCCATGACCAGCTCGCCCCACTTCTCGTCGGGCACCCCGATCGCCGCGACCTCGGCGACATCGGGGTGGCTGAACAACGCGTCCTCCACCTCGATCGAGCTGACGTTCTCGCCGCCGCTGATGATCACGTCCTTCTTGCGGTCGCTGATGGTGACGTAGCACTCGTCGTCGATGAACCCGCCGTCGCCACTGTGGAACCACGCCGGTCCATCGGGGTCGTCGCTCGCCGGGCGGATCGCCTCGGCCGTCGCCTCTGGCTGCTCCCAGTAGCCGGCCATGATGTGGTTGCCGCGGGCGAGGATCTCGCCGTCGGTCGAGACGCGTACCTCCACTCCGAGCGCCGGGCCGCCGGCGCGGCTGAGGCGGGTCGCCCGGTCGGCAGGGCTGAGCGGGTCGAGCTCGGCACGACGGCGGTTCATCGTCAGGAGCGGGGTGGTTTCGGTGAGGCCGTAGATCTGGATGAACTCCCAGCCGAGTTCGGTTTCGATCCGCTCGATGGTGCGCGTGGGAGGAGGTGCCCCGGCGATCACCATTCGGACCCGGCCGCTGCCGGGGATCGGCCCATCCCAGGACGCGGCCGCGTCGAGGATCGCGTTTGCCACGGCAGGCGCACCGCACATCACCGTGACCCCGTGTTCGTCGACACGACGCAAGATCTCTGCACCGTCGATCTTGCGGATGATCACGTGCTTGCCACCCATGCCCGTCACCGCATACAGCACGCCCCACCCGTTGCAATGGAACTGCGGCAAGGTGTGCAGGTAGACGTCGCGATCGTTGATGCCGAGCTGCCATCCGAACGTGGTGGCGTTGAGCCAGATGTTGCGGTGGGTGAGCTGCACGCCCTTCGGCCGGGCAGTGGTGCCGCTGGTGTAGTTGATGGTCGCGGTCGCGTCCTCGTCGCAGTCCCACGCGACCGGTTCAGCGTGCTCGGCCGGCGCGTCGTGATCGCTGCCGATCACGTAGCGTTGTTCGCACGCGACGTCGGCCAGCGCCTCGTCGAGTTCGGGGTCGACCATCAGCACTCGGGCTCCCGAGTGCGCCACGATGTAGCGCACCTCCTCGGCGACGAGGCGGAAGTTGATCGGCACGAGCACGCGGCCCGATCCGCTGACGCCGAACAGCGCGGTCAGCAAGCGGGCCGAGTTGTGACTGACGATCGCCACCCGTTCGCCGACGCGAATGCCCATCGTGTCGAGCGCCGCCGCCTGGGCGCGGGCGCGTGCGGTCATCTCGGCGTAGGTGAACGAACCCCACGATGCGGCGGGCTGATCGGGTTCGTCGATCACGGCGGTGCGCAGCGGGTAGAGCTGTTCGGCGCGGCGGAGGAAATCGTTGACGGTGAGGGCGACCTTCATGCTCGGCATTGTTGTCGATCCAGCGGTGATGCGCAGCTACCGGCCAGGGAGATCACCATCGATCGGCAGGGAGCCCAAGTACGCTGGTGGCCAACATGCCTGAAAACACACGCCCGCCCGGGGCCCCGCGACGTGTTCGTCGCCCAGCTAAGAGCCTTGAGGAGCGATCGGCTTCCTCGCTGGCGCCGCTCGAAGTACTCGAAAACGATGCGGCCTACATCCCCACCGGGTTCGCCGATCTCGGCGTGCCGGAGGGTGTCGACCGCGGCCTGTGGGCGGCGGGTTTCACCATGCCGTTCGCCATCCAGACCAAAGCGATCCCCGTCGCCCTGCAGGGACTCGACGTGTGCGGCCGGGCCCAGACCGGCTCGGGCAAGACGCTTGCGTTCGGGGTGCCGATGCTGGCCCGCCTCAGCGGCAAGGCCGAGCCGCGCCGACCGCTCGGGCTCGTCCTGGTGCCGACGCGCGAACTCGCGTTGCAGGTGGCCGAGGTGCTCGACCCGGTGGCGCGCCTGTGCGAGTGCCGTGTCCTTCCCGTGTATGGCGGCGCCTCCCGCAACCAGCAGATCGAGCATCTCCGTCAAGGGGTCGAGGTGGTAGTCGCGACACCGTTGCGGCTGATCGATCTGTTGAAAGAGAACGAGCTCGACCTCAGTGCGGTCGAGATCGTGGTACTTGACGAAGCCGACCGGATGGCCGACGACGGGTTCACCCCGCAGGTCGAGTGGATTCTGCGCAAGTGCACCGCACCGCGCCAGACAATGTTGTTCTCGGCCACCCTCGACGGCGATGTGGGCCACCTCGTGCAGCGCTACATGCACGACCCGGTGGAAGTCTCCATTGACGAGCCGACCGACACAGTCGGAACCATGTATCACCTGTTCCTTGCCGTGCACCACATGGACAAGGACAAGGTGGTCGCGTCGATCGCCGCCGGCGTCGGCAAGACCATCGTGTTCTGCCAGACCAAGCGCACCTGCGACCGTGTCGAGCGAGGCCTGCAAGAACTCGGCGTGAAAGCGATGGCCATTCACGGCGACCTCACCCAGGTGGCGCGCGAGAAAGCGTTGAAGCGGCTCATCGACAACCAGCTGAGTGTGCTCGTCGCCACCGATGTCGCGGCGCGCGGCATCGATGTCGACGACATCGGAGCGGTCATTCACTACGAGCCCGCCGGCGACGCGAAGGACTACCTCCACCGCAGCGGGCGCACGGCACGCGCCGGGCGCGACGGGTGGGCGGTCACGCTTGCCGAGTACAACCAGCACACGCAGGTGCGCATCCTGCAGCGGGCACTGCGTCTCGACGTTGCGCCGCCGATCGAGATCTTCTCCAACAACGTCAAGTTGCGCGACCTGCAGCAGTTCCGCAGCACCGACTGACCCGTTTCCTCAGGATCTGGGCAGCCTCCCTCTCGGATTCCGAGAAGAATCCTGCCCAGATCTTTCGGTTGAGGGTGCGTGCGTGGTTTAGGCGAGCCAGGCGGGGCGGCGCGTTTCGTAGGCGTCGATCGCGTGGACGTTGCCGAGGGTGATGCCCACGTCGTCGAGGCCGTGCAGGAAGCGATGCTGGTTCTGCGGTTCCATCGGGAACGGCGAGGCGATCCCGACAGCCGGGACCTCCACCATGAGCCGCTCCATGTCGACGGTGATCTCCACGCTCGGGTCGGCATCGATCGCGTCCCAGATCGCCTGCACGACGGGCTCGGCGACCACCGCGGGAATCAGACCGTTCTTGGTGCAGTTGTTGCGGAAGATGTCGCTGAAGCTCGGCGCGATCACTGCGTCGAAACCGCCCTGTTGAATGGCCCACACGGCGTGCTCGCGTGACGAGCCGACCCCGAACGCGGGCCCGGCTACGAGGATCGAGGCGCCGGCATAGCGCTCGTCGTTGAGCACGAAGTTGCGGTCGTCACGCCAGGTGGCGAACAGTCCCTTTTCAAACCCGGTGCGCTCCACCCGCTTCAGCCATTCGGCGGGGATGATCTGGTCGGTATCGACGTCGCTGCGCTTCAGCGGGACGCCAGTGCCGGTGACGATCGTGACAGCTTTCATGAGGGTGCTCCGTTGCTGATGCTGGTGCTTGCGCCATGCGACGAGCGCTCGGGAAGGTCGGGAAGGTCGGGAAGGTCGGCTGGGGTGGCGAAGTGGCCGGCGACCGCTGTGGCCGCGGCGACCGCTGGGCTGACGAGGTGGGTCCGCCCGCCTCGGCCTTGGCGGCCTTCGAAGTTGCGGTTGCTGGTGCTGGCGGCGCGTTCGCCGGGGGCGAGCTTGTCGGGGTTCATCGCCAGGCACATGCTGCAGCCGGGTTCGCGCCAGTCGGCTCCGGCGGCGCGGAAGATCTCCGGCAACCCTTCGGATTCGGCCTGGGCCTTCACGGCGTGGCTACCGGGCACGACCATGACTCGCGCCACGGTGACGGTGCGACCGTCGAGCACCGCCGCGGCGGCGCGCAGGTCTTCGATGCGGCTGTTGGTGCAACTGCCGATGAACACGGTGTCGACAGTGATGTCGCGGATCGGCGTGCCGGCGATGAGGCCCATGTACTCGAGCGCCCTCGCAACCGTCTCGCGGGTGGTCGGGTCGTTGTAGGAGTCGGGCGACGGGATCCGGGCGTCGATCCCGGCGACCTGGCCGGGGTTGGTGCCCCATGTGACCTGCGCGGTGATCGAGGCTGCGTCGATGACGACTTCCTTGTCGAAGACGGCTCCGTCGTCGGTGGTGAGCGTTCGCCAGTCGGCGACTGCGGCGTCCCATGCGTCGCCGGTGGGGGCGTGCATCCGGCCGTGGACGTAGTCGAACGTCGTCTGGTCGGCGGCGACGAGGCCGGCCTTGGCGCCGGCCTCGATGCTCATGTTGCACACCGTCATCCGGCCCTCCATCGACAGCGCGCGGATGGCCGCACCGCGGTACTCGATCACGTGGCCGATCCCGCCACCGGTGCCGATCACACCGATGATCGCAAGCACCACATCTTTGGCAGTCACGCCCTCGGCGAGCGCCCCGTCGACGGTGACGCTCATCCACTTCGGGCGGCTCTGCGGCAGGGTCTGCGTGGCGAGCACGTGCTCCACCTCGCTGGTGCCGATACCAAACGCGAGAGCGCCGAACGCGCCGTGGGTTGCGGTGTGGCTGTCGCCGCACACGATGGTCATACCCGGCAGCGTGCGGCCCTGCTCGGGGCCGATCACGTGGACGATGCCCTGCATTGGGTCGCCCATTGGGAAGTTGGTGATGCCGAACTCGGCGGTGTTCTCGCGCAGCACCTCCACCTGGCGGGCCGAGATGGGATCAGCGATCGGCTGATCGATGTTTTCCGTCGGCACGTTGTGGTCCTCGGTGGCGATGGTGAGATCGGGTCGACGGACCGTGCGACCGGCGATACGCAAGCCGTCAAATGCCTGCGGGCTAGTCACTTCGTGCACGAGGTGGAGGTCGATGTACAGCAGGTCCGGCTCGTCGGGTGCCGAGTGGACGAGGTGGCGTTCCCACAGTTTCTCGGCCAGGGTCATGGCGTCGCCGTTCGTGTGGCCGTTCGTGGCGTCGCCGTTCGTGACTGCGGGCTTCGTGACTGCGGGCTTCGTGACTGCGGGCTTCGTGACTTCGGGCTTCGTGACTTCGGGCTTCGTGACTTCGGGCATGGTGCTCCTTTGTCGATCCACCGCCATCGCGACGCGGGTCGAATCTCACTAGATGGGATAACATTCCTAGATATGAACAGTGTAAGCGGCGTCGGGGTGATCGACAAGAGCGCGCTCATCTTGCAGGTGCTGCGCACCGGCGCGCACGATCTGGCTGAATTGCAAGCCGCGGCCGACCTGCCGCGGGCCACGGCCCACCGACTGGTGGTCGCATTGGAGAAGCACCATCTGGTGCGCCGTGACGTCCACGGCCGCTTCGTGCTTGGCTTCGAGCTCGTTGCCCTTGGCCGAGCCGCGAGCGAACAGTTCGCGCTCGGTGAGCTCGCTGCGCCCGTGTTGCACCGGCTGCGTGACGAGTCGGGTGAGAGCGTGCAGTTGTACGTCCGTGAGGGCGACGAGCGGCGGTGCGTGGCGTCGCTGCAGTCGCCGCACGGACTTCGCTGGATCGTCGCTGAAGGCAGCCTGCTGCCGCTGCAGCGCGGGTCAGCGGGCCACGCGCTCACCTCGCCCGACGATGTGGGGTCGTGGGTGGACAGTGTCGAAGAGCGCGAGCCGGGCGTCGCCTCGGTCAGCGCCGCCGTGGTCGATCGCGACAGCGCGGTTGTGGGTGCGGTCAGCGTGAGCGGCCCGGTCGAGCGGCTCACCCGCCACCCCGGCGCACGCTTCGGGGCGCAGGTGGTTACCGCGGCAGACGACATCTCCAAGCTGTTCAGGCTGCGGTGAACTCCCCGATTCCTCGTTCTGGTCATGCGATTCCGGCGTTGAGCCCGGATCACGTGACCAGAACGGTGGTCCTCGGCACGTAGCCTGCACCACGTGACCGTGACCGGAACGCCTGCCGGGTGGGCCGACGAGGTGCTCGCCCTCGCGACCCAGCGCGATGCCGTCATCCTTGCCCACAACTATCAGCTGCCCGAGATTCAAGACATCGCCCATCACGTCGGCGATTCGCTGGCGCTGTCGCGGGTGGCGGCGCAGGTCGACGCATCGACGATTGTGTTCTGCGGCGTGCACTTCATGGCCGAAACCGCCAAGATCCTCAGCCCCGACAAGACAGTGCTGATCCCCGACGAGCGTGCCGGGTGCAGCCTGGCCGACACCATCACTGCCGACCAGCTGCGGGCATGGAAGGCTGAACATCCGGGTGCGGTGGTTGTCAGCTACGTCAACACCACAGCCGCAGTGAAGGCCGAGACCGACATCTGCTGCACCTCGTCGAACGCGGTCGACGTGGTGGCCTCTATCCCCGCCGACCGCGACATCCTGTTCTGCCCAGATCAGTTTCTCGGTGCCCACGTGCAACGTCTCACAGGCCGCGACAACATGCACATCTGGATGGGCGAGTGCCATGTGCATGCCGGTATCAACGGCGCCGACCTGCGCGCCCGGGTCGAGGCCGAGCCCGATGCCGAGTTGTTCATCCACCCGGAATGTGGCTGCGCCACCAGCGCGCTGTATCTCGCCGGGGCCGGTGTGGTTCCCGCCGAGCGAACCAAGATCCTGTCCACCTCAGGCATGGTCGCCGCGGCCGAGCAGACCACGGCGGCCAAGGTGCTCGTGGCCACCGAAACCGGCATGTTGCATCAACTGCGCAAGGCCAACCCGCTCGTCATCTTCGAGCCCGTCAATCCCGCCGCAGTGTGCAAGTACATGAAGATGATCACCCCCGCGAAGTTGCTGCGCTCGTTGCGGACGCTCACGGACGAGGTCACGGTCCCGGCTGATATCGCCGACCGGGCGCGCCTCAGCGTCGAGCGGATGGTCGCCATCGGCACCCCCAGCCGCACCGGCGAGTGACCCGATGACCCGGGCCGGCGTGCCGTTGCGGTTGCCATCACCTGCGCCCACGTGGGTGCTCGATGTCGACGTGGTGGTGATCGGTTCCGGTGCCGCCGGCCTCGCCGCAGCGCTCGCGGTTCGCCCGGTGCGCAGCGTTGTGGTGGTCACCAAGGATTCACTCGATGCCGGCAGCACGGCATGGGCGCAGGGCGGCCTCGCTGGTGTCCTCGATCCGCTCGATTCGCTCGAGAACCACGTCCGTGACACCCTCGTCGCCGGGGCGGGTCTCTGCGACGAGGGCAACGTCCGCCTGCTCGTGTCCGAAGCTCCGAAGGCGCTGCGCTACCTGATGCGCCTTGGCGCGGCGTTCGATCGCCCCGCGAACGGTGAAGGCGATGGCCTTGCGCTCGCTCGCGAGGGTGGCCACAGCCACGACCGCATTGTTCACTCCGGCGGCGATCGCAGCGGCGCTGAGGTGCAGCGCACCCTCGACCAGAACGCACTGGCGGCCGGAGTTGAGGTGATGGATCACGCGTTCGCGCTTGATGTGGTGTTCGGCCCCAACTCTGCCGGACAACGGCAGGCCGCGGGCGTGCGGATTGCCCGCATTGACGACCACGGCGAGGTGGTGTCGGTGGGCACGGTCACGGCTCGTGCGGTGGTGTTGGCAACTGGTGGCTTCGGGCAGGTGTTTGCCGCCACGTCCAACCCGCCGGCGGTGACCGGTGACGGCGTTGCCCTGGCGCTGCGGGCGGGCCTTCCAGTTCGCGATGTGGAGTTCGTGCAGTTCCATCCGACCGTGCTGTGGGCGGGGCCCGATGCACGCGGGCAGCAGGCGCTGATCAGCGAGGCGGTCCGCGGTGAAGGGGCGATTCTGTTCGACGCCGCCGGCGACCGGGTGATGGCTGGCGTTCACCCGCAACAGGATCTCGCCCCGCGCGACGTGGTTGCCGCGGCGATCAGCGCCCGGATGGCGCTCGCCCCGGCCGGGGTGGACGACCATGTGTACCTCGACGCGACCCATCTGGGGGTGAGGTTCTACGAGCGCTTCCCAGGGATCACTGCGGCGTGCCGGGCGGCCGGCATCGACCCTGCGGTCGAGCGCATTCCGGTTGCGCCTGCCGCGCACTATGCGTGCGGCGGAGTGCGTGCCGATATGGATGGGCGCACCGAGATGCTGGGGTTGTACGCGATCGGTGAAGTCGCCTGCACGGGTGTCCACGGTGCGAACCGGCTCGCCAGCAACAGCCTGACCGAAGGCATCGTTGCCGGAACCCGCGTTGGCCGCGACCTTGCCTGGGAGCTCCCCGAGCGCGTCGAGTTTGCCGAGGCCGTTGGGTCTGTGCCGAAGGCGGACTGGCGCGAGCCAGATGTGGTGCCCGGAGTCGGTGAGGACGCCGGGCTCGCGGCGGCACCGACAGCGCAAGACATTGCGTCCCGACGCGTGGCCGTCCGGTCGGCGATGTCTCGCCATGTCGGTGTGGTGCGATCGCCGGAGGGATTGGCTGCCGCGGCAGCGACCATCGACGAATCGCTGGCCGACGGTCCAGCCGCCACGGTTGCCTGCCGGGCAGCGTGGGAGGCCACCAACGTGATGACCGTTGCTCGCGCCGTCGTGACCGCGGCGTTGGCACGAACGGAAAGCCGCGGTTGCCACCGCCGCACCGATCATCGCCATCCGCGCGACCTGTGGCTGCGTCACATCGACCTTCGCCTCGATCCGGGTCTTGATCAGGGTCTCGGCCAGATCACGGTCGCCGGAGTGCCGCCGTCGGACCACTTTGAGGTTGACGAGGTCCCGCAGACCCATGCGGGAACATGCCAATGAACGTCGCCTTCCACCCACTCAGCTTCGCCTTTCACCCACTGAGCGACGTCACCCGCGCAGCGCTGTCGGCCGGCGGTCTCGATCCCGATCATGTGGCCGCGCTGGTGCGGATGACGGTGAGTGAGGACCTCGCCGGCGGGATCGATGTCACCTCGGTCGCCACGGTGCCGGTTGACCAGCGCAGCGCAGGAGATTTCGTCGCCCGGCGCGCCGGGGTGGTTGCCGGTCTCGCCGTTGCCGCTGCGGTGGTCGAGGCGGTGTGCGGTGCCGGCGCGATCAGCTTCGAAGTTCGGTCGAACGACGGTGACCGTGTCGCGCCCGGCCAGGTGCTCGCCGTCGTCGAAGCACCGACGAGGTCTCTGCTCACCGCCGAGCGCAGC
>JANOKQ010000521.1:0-1573 GCA_031419375.1 Acidimicrobiaceae bacterium | reverse complement strand
GTTCGTCGACGTGCCCCCACGGGTCGTCCTCCGTCAGTTGCACGCCGATCTGCCAGGTGAATTCGGGGTCGCCGACGTCGGCCAGCTCCTGGGCGGCACGGACCTCCTCGAGTGTCGACTGGGGCCACATCCCTCCCGACGTCGGCTGCTCCACCGAGGTGGTCGGCGGAGCGGGGAGCGTCGATGGCGGTACGTCGGCAGGGTCGGATTCGTCGCCGATCCGATCGACCGTCGCGAGGGCGACGACCAACACAGTGGCCGCCGCTACCGCGAGCGCGATCTTCAGCGCGACGCGAGGCCGGGTCGGGCGTTCGGCGGAGGTCGGCGCGAGATCGATCCACGCGTCACGAGCGCCCATTTCATCTTGGCCGGGCATCGCGTCGCCCCAGGTCACGCCGTTGACGCGCCGGGCCCGATCCGACAATGAGCCCTCCAGACGGTCCACGTCGACCGCAACGGTTCCGCGGCTGAGGATCTCATCGACCGAGATCGCCGGCGCCTCCCGGTCGAGCGCCTCGGCGAATCGAGGGAGTAGCTGTTCGAGGTCAGTGGGCATTCTCCACCTCCAAGTCCGACCGCAGACGAGCGAGCGCCCGCTCGCAGTCGCGGTGCACCGTCGACGCCGTCACCCCGAGCACTTCGGCTGCCTCACGCAACGTGTACCCGAAGCCAGCCACCAACACGACCGCAGACCGCTGGACTTCCGACAGGCGCGCGAGCGCCGGGGCCAGGCCGGGTTCGAACGAGTCGTCCGGTGACGCAACACCCGGCGCCAGCTCGGCCACGGGGACGTCGCGTGCCCCGCTGCGTACCGCCAACGTCCGCCCGACCCGGTACAGGTATCCGACCGGGCTCTCGATCTCGCGAACGCGTTCCCAGTTCTGCCACGCCCACGCCAGCGCGTCAGCCGCGGCCTCACGCCCAACCGCAGCCCCAAACGCGGCAACGAGCGCGCGGCGCAGTCGCGGCTCGACGTCCGCAACAAACCGCTCGAAGTCTGATCGTCCTCGATCCATCACAGTACAAAGCATCCCAGCCGCCGATCTGCGCGACACGATTCCGAATCTTTTCAGCTGTCCACCCGTCATTGCCTCGGTCAACGGTCCATCGTGCCGGTCCTCGGGGGCTCACGACCACGGGTTCCGCACGAGCGCCGAATGCCCCAAGAGAGAGCGACACCGGCAAGCACGTCCAAGGCAGCGGGCCGATCAGAACGTTCCGCAGCCGAGGTCACCGGCCCGCTCGCAACGGCACGAAGACGCTCGGCCAGTGTCACATAACGCCCAGGTCGCTCATCGTCGAAGGGTGCCACCTACCGCCGGTTCTGTGGGGCACGGTCCTCACGACCGCGCCGCTGTCGAACCGGGACGCCGCTTTCCGCGCTGCAGAATACATCTGGGCAGCAACATCCCAACACTGCGCCTAAAACCCCGCTTTCACCAGTTGACGGGCGGTGCCGCCGGAGCGGGCTGCCCAGTGCCCCGATACTGGTCAGCGAGCCCGCCGAGATCGTCGCTCAGCGCGAGTAGTTCTGCGCGGAGGTCACGCAGCGACAGGATGCCGCCGACGACCT
>JANOKQ010000520.1:0-2314 GCA_031419375.1 Acidimicrobiaceae bacterium | reverse complement strand
CCCACCGCTTGCGTCACACGGTCGCGACCGAGCTGCTCGCTCACGGCGCCGGGCTGCCGGAGATCGGGCAGGTTCTGCGCCATCGCAGCATCGCCACCACCGCCATCTACGCCAAGGTCGACACCGTCGCCCTCCGCCAGCTCGCCCGCCCATGGCCCGGGGGTGCGGAATGACTGGCCTGCGCGTCGCCGTCAGCGAATACCTCTCCATTCGCCGCGCCGTCGGCTTCAAGCTGGACCGGGCGGAGCACCTGTTGTTCGGCTTCGTCGAGTACGCCGAGTCGCAGGGCGCCACCTCGATCACCTCGGAACTGGCGCTGCGCTGGGCGACGCTGCCCGCCCAAGCCAGTCCAGGGTGGTGGCAGAGCCGCCTGTGCGTGGTCCGATGCTTCGCCCGCCACATGAGCGCGTTGGACCCCTCAACCGAGGTGCCCCCAACCGATCTGCTGCCCCGTTCCTACGCCGGCCGTGCCCGGGCCACGCCCTACCTGTACTCACCAGTCGAGCTCGACGCGTTGATGGCAGCAGCCCGTTCGATCCGCTCGCCGCTGACAGCGGCGACCTGTGAAACCCTGATCGGGCTGCTGGCGGTGACCGGCATGCGCGTCGGCGAGGCGCTCAGGCTCGACGTCAACGACCTCGACTGGGCCCACGGCCTCGCGGTCGTGCGGGACAGCAAGTTCGACCGATCCCGGGAGGTCGCGCTGCACCACAGCACCCTCGATGCGCTCCGCACCTACCTGCGCGTCCGCGACCAACGCTTCGCGACGCCGCGCTCGCCGAGCTTGTTCGTCTCCCGCACCGGCGGGCGGCTCAGCTACCGCACCGTCAACTGGCACTTCGAACGGCTGGTCCGCAACGCCGGCCTGCAACCGAGGTCGGCCCGGTGCCGGCCACGCCTGCACGACTTCCGGCATCTCTTCGCCTGCGCGACCCTCGAAGACTGGTATCGCTCCGGCGTCGACGTCCAGGCCCGCCTTCCGTTGTTGTCGACCTACCTCGGCCACGTCGACCCGGCATCCACGTACTGGTATCTGTCCGGGAAGCCGGAGCTCCTCGCACTGGCTGGCATGCGGCTCGAAGCCTCGCTCGGGACGCTTCCGTGACCCCGCTCGCGCCGATCCTCGAGTCGTTCTTCACCGTGCGGCTGATCACCCAGCGCCGGGCGAGCCCGCACACGATCGCCTCGTATCGCGACACGTTCCGGCTCCTGTTCGGCTTCGCCCACACACGCACCGGCAAGCCACCGAGCCGACTCGACCTCACCGACCTCGACGCGCCGATGATCGCCGCCTTCCTCGACCACCTCGAGCACGAACGACACAACAGCGTGCGCACCCGCAACGCCCGGCTGGTCGCGGTCCATTCCCTGTTCCGCTACGCGGCCCTCCGCGAACCCGCCCACGCCGGGCTCATCCAACGCGTTCTCGCCATCCCCCAGAAGAGGTTCGAGCGGGCCGACGTCACGTTCCTCGTCCTTGACGAGATCGAAGCTCTGCTCGCCAGCCCCGACCAGGCGACCTGGACCGGGCGACGCGACCACGCCGTCCTGCTCGTCATGGTCCAAACCGGCGTCCGAGTGTCCGAACTCACCGGGCTCTGTTGCCAGGACGTGTCACTCAGCACAGGGCCACACGTTCGCTCCCACGGCAAGGGTCGAAAGGAGCGGTGCACGCCACTCACCGCACAGACCGTCGCCGCGCTGCGCTCCTGGATGCGTGAGCGCGACGGGGCGCCCGACAGCGCGCTGTTCCCCAGCCGCCGCGGGACCCGGCTCAGCCGCGACGCCATCGAGAAGCTGATCGACAAGCACGCGGCCACGGCGGAGCAACGCTGCCCGTCGCTCGCCGCCAAGCCGGTCACGCCCCACACCCTGAGGCACAGCTGCGCGATGGAACTCCTCCGCTCCGGAGTCGACAGCTCGGTGATCGCCCTCTGGCTCGGCCACGAGTCGATCCAGTCCACACAGATGTATCTCCACGCCGACATGACGATCAAGCAACGCGCCCTGGACCGCACCACCCCGCCCGACATCCGCCCAGGCCGATACCTGGCACCAGACTCGCTTCTCGCCTTCCTCGACGGGCTGTGAATATGCCGACAAACCCGACACGAAACCCCTACACCGCACGGCCCCTCAAGCACGAGTCGGCATAATCCTGCGGTCGGCATAGTCGTAGATATGCCGACGTCGGCATATCTACGAACTCATCACCGAACGCGCGGCCCGCTCGATCGTGATCACGTCCAACCGACGCCCCGAAGACTGGTACCCCCTCTTCCCCAACCCCGTCGTCGCCGAATCCGTCCTCGAC
>JANOKQ010000519.1:0-4534 GCA_031419375.1 Acidimicrobiaceae bacterium | reverse complement strand
CGGCGACGAGTTGCCGCCCGGAGTCAACCAGTTGGTGCGTGTGTACGTTGCGCAGAAGCGCAAGATCTCCGTCGGCGACAAGCTCGCCGGCCGTCACGGCAACAAGGGCGTCATCTCCAAGATCCTCCCGATCGAGGACATGCCCTACACCGCCGACGGCACAGCGGTGGACATCATCTTGAACCCGCTCGGTGTGCCGAGCCGGATGAACGTCGGTCAGGTGCTCGAAGCGCACCTCGGCTACGCGGCGCGCTGGGGATGGACTGACGTCAAGAACGGCGGCACCAAAATCGGCGACGAGCCGATCCGCGGCACCGAGACCAAGACCCGCCCGAACACCAAGCCGGCCACGTTCGTGGCCACGCCCGTGTTCGACGGTGCGCACTGGGACGAAGACGAGACGGCCGGCAAGCACCCGACCATCCAAAGCATCCTCGAAAACCTCAACCCGGAAACCGTCGATGGAACCCGCCTGATCGGTACCGACGGCAAGACCATGCTGTACAACGGCCGAACCGGCGATCCGTACGACAACCGGATCACCATTGGCTACATGTACATCTTGAAGCTCGCCCACCTGGTCGACGACAAGATCCATGCCCGTTCCACCGGTCCGTACAGCATGATCACCCAGCAGCCCCTCGGCGGCAAGGCCCAGTTCGGTGGCCAGCGCTTCGGCGAGATGGAAGTGTGGGCACTCGAGGCCTACGGCGCGGCGTACTGCTTGCAGGAACTACTCACCATCAAGAGCGACGACGTGCTCGGCCGAGTGAAGGTGTATGAGTCGATCGTCAAGGGCGAGAACGTGCCCGAGCCAGGCATCCCCGAGAGCTTCAAGGTGCTCATGAAGGAGATGCAGGCGCTGTGCCTCAACGTCGAGGTGCTGCAAGCCGATGGTACCGAGATCGAGATGCGCGAGATCGACGAGGACGTGTTCCGTGCCGCCGAAGAGCTCGGTATCGACATCAGCCGCCCCGAGCGTGGCACCGACGAAGACGACCGCGAGCGTGCCGCACGGCGCGAGCGCGCGTACTGATTCCGAACGAACTGACTGACCGAGAACTGACGAGAGACGAGAGGCGCCGACGATGCTTGATGTAAACATGTTCGACCAACTGAAGATCGGTCTGGCTACGGCCGACCACATCCGCTTGTGGTCACACGGAGAAGTGAAGAAGCCCGAGACGATCAACTACCGCACGCTGCGCCCCGAAAAGGACGGCTTGTTCTGCGAGAAGATCTTCGGGCCAACCCGCGACTGGGAGTGCTACTGCGGCAAGTACAAGCGGGTGCGCTTCAAGGGCATCGTCTGCGAACGCTGCGGTGTGGAAGTCACCCGCTCGAAGGTTCGCCGTGAGCGGATGGGCCACATCGAGCTCAGTGCGCCGGTCGTGCACATCTGGTACCTGCGCGGTACCCGTTCGTGGTTGGCCTACCTGTTGGCCGGCATCGAGCCGAAAGAGGAGCTCAAGGCCAAGCAGCTCGAGAAGGTCATCTACTTCGCGGCCAACCTCGTCACCTGGGTCGACGAGGATGCCCGGCACGAGAACATGTCGTCGCTCGAAGCCGAGTTCCTCGAAGAACGCGAAGCGATCCGCAAGGAACTCGAGCTGGCCATCGATCGCCGCTACAAGGACCTCGAAGACGAAGCGACGCGCACCGAGGCCGAGGGTGCCGACGCTCGCAAACTGAAGACCGTTGCCGAAAAAGAAGTGCAGGCCATCCGCGACCGCTACGAGATGAAGCTCGATCTGGTGCAGCGCACCTGGGACGAGTTCCGCAAGCTGCACGGCCGCCTGATCATCGACGACGAGCTGTTGTGGCGTGAGCTGCGCGACCGGTACGGCGACTACTTCGAAGGTGGTACCGGCGCCGACTCGATCAAGGCACTGATCGACCGGATCGACTTCGACGTCGAGGAAAAGCGTCTCCGCGACGCGATCGACACCACCTCGAGTGGCCGCAAGCCGCTCAGCGCTCAGCGCAAACAGAAAGCGATCAAGCGCCTCAAGATCGTCACGTCGTTCAACAAGCGCGACGAGAACGGTCGCCGGACCAATGACCCCAAGGCGATGATCCTCGACGTCGTGCCGGTGATCCCGCCCGAGTTGCGCCCAATGGTGCAACTCGATGGTGGCCGTTTCGCCACGAGCGACCTGAACGACCTGTACCGCCGGGTGATCAATCGCAACAACCGGCTCAAGCGCCTGCTCGATCTCGGTGCGCCGGAGATCATCGTCAACAACGAAAAGCGCATGCTCCAAGAAGCCGTCGACGCGTTGTTCGACAATGGCCGTCGTGGACGGCCAGTGACGGGGCCGGGCAACCGCCCGCTCAAGTCGCTGTCGGACATGTTGAAGGGCAAGCAGGGCCGGTTCCGCCAGAACTTGCTCGGCAAGCGCGTCGACTACTCGGGCCGCTCCGTCATCGTCGCGGGCCCCACACTGCGTTTGCACCAGTGCGGCCTGCCGAAGTTGATGGCGTTGGAACTGTTCAAGCCGTTCGTGATGAAACGCCTCGTCGACCAGGAGTTGGCGCAGAACATCAAGAGCGCCAAGCGCATGGTCGAGCGTCGCCGCCCGCAGGTGTGGGATGTGCTCGAAGACGTGATCAAGGAGCATCCGGTGCTCCTCAACCGTGCCCCAACCCTGCACCGTCTCGGCATCCAGGCCTTCGAGCCGGTATTGGTGGAGGGCAAGGCCCTGCAGATCCACCCCCTGGTGTGTACCGCATTCAACGCCGACTTCGACGGCGACCAGATGGCCATTCACGTGCCGTTGTCGGCCGAGGCCCAGGCCGAGGCACGCGTGCTGATGCTCAGCGCGAACAACATCTTGTCGCCGGCTTCGGGCCGCCCGATCGTGACGCCCAGCCAGGACCTGATCATCGGCGGCTACTACCTCACCGAATCGGTCGAGGGAGCTGCCGGTGAGGGCCGCACGTTTCGGCACACATGGGAGGTGCTGCGCGCCGTCGATGAGGGCGCACTCAACCTGCACTCGATGATCACGATGCGCCGCCCCGGCGACACCTTCGCGACCACGGCTGGGCGCCTGCTGTTCGAAGAGGCGTTGCCGGCCGACTACCCGGCACGGTTCGGTCACATCGACGAACTGATCAAGAAAAAGGAGATGGGCGTCATCGTCGAACGCCTCTCTGATAACTACAAGAAGTCCGAAGTCGCCACGGCACTCGACCTGTTGAAGAACGTGTGCTACCGGTACGCATCGCAGAGCGGCCTGACGGTGTCGATCGACGACGTGAAAACCCCGATCGCCAAGCGTGAGATCCTCGATCGCCATGAGGCCCAAGCCGACAAGGTCGAAAATCAGTTCAAGCGCGGCATCATCACCGATGGCGAGCGCCGCCAGCAAGAGGTGCGTATCTGGACCGACGCCACCGCCGAAGTGCAAAAGGCGATGGAGGTCGAGTTCAAGGCGCAGCGGTTCAACCCGATCGACATGATGGTCGGATCGGGTGCTCGCGGCAACATGACGCAGATGCGTCAGATCGCCGGCATGCGCGGCCTGGTGGCCAACCCTCGCGGCGACATGATCCCGCGCCCGATCAAGAAGAACTTCCGTGAGGGCCTCGAAACCCTCGAGTACTTCATCGCCACCCCCGGCGCCCGTAAGGGCCTGGTCGACACCGCACTTCGTACCGCCGACTCCGGCTACCTGACGCGCCGTCTCGTCGACGTCGCCCAGGAACTGATCGTGCGTGAGATGGACTGTGGCACCAACCTGGGGTTGTGGGTCGAGAACGTCGAATCCGATACCGCCAACCGCCGCTCGTATCTCGAGACCAAGTTGTTCGGCCGTGCGTTGCTACAAGACACCACCCTGTCTGACGGCTCGGTGCTGCCACGCAACATGCTCGTCGGCGATCCGGAGATGGCCGCGCTACGCGACGATCCCTCGATCAAGCGGGTCCGCATCCGTTCGGTGCTGACCTGTGACGCCGAGCTCGGTGTGTGCGCGTTGTGCTACGGCCGTTCGCTGGCCACGGGCAAGTCGATCGAGCTCGGTGAGGCTGTCGGCGTCATCGCCGCCCAGTCAATCGGCGAGCCCGGCACGCAGCTCACCATGCGAACCTTCCATACCGGTGGTGCAACGGGCCTCGGGATGGGCAAAGACATCGCTGGTGGTCTACCCCGCGTGGTCGAGTTGTTCGAGAGCCGTACCCCGAAGGGTTCTGCACGTCTGGCCCGTGCCAGTGGGGTGGTGCGCATCCTCGAAGACGAAGGCAAGGGCATCCCGGTCAACGTCATCGACGACCAGGGTGAAGAGCACGGCATCATCTTGCCGACCGGTAGTCGCCTGATCGTCGTCGACGGCCAGGATGTGCGCGCCGGCGATCCGATCACCGGTGGGCCGTTCGATCCCAAAGAAGTCATGGAGATCAAGGGAATCCGCGAAACCCAGCTGTACCTCGTCGAAGAAGTGCAGAAGGTGTATCGCGACCAGGGTGTGTCCATCTCCGACAAGCACATCGAGCTGATCGTTCGGCAGATGACCCGCCGCATCGGTGTACA
>JANOKQ010000518.1:0-1600 GCA_031419375.1 Acidimicrobiaceae bacterium | reverse complement strand
CCCCGATCATCAACCCCCCACCGTTCATCAACCCCCCCCCGGTCATCAACCCCCCACCGGTCATCAACGAATCCGCCGGCACATCGTCAACCAGTACCCCGGGTGCTCGCGAGGCGGCCGTCCTCGACCGCATCGAAGCGTTTCGGCGCCGCCGACCGCGGCTGATCGACGAGATGATCACCTCCGCTCACGGGGCGGGCGGCAAGGCGTCGGCGGCGTTGATCGATTCCGTCTTCCTCGATGCGTTCGCCCCCGTGTCGCCAGATGGGTCACGAGACGTGTCCCCCGCCGGGTCACCGGCTGGCCAGCCGGCCAGGTCGGCGTCGGGCCCGCTCAACGACGCGGCGACGCTTACCTTGCCGACGGGCGAGCGGCTGGCGTTCACAACCGACTCGTTCGTGGTGCAGCCGCGGCGCTTCCCCGGCGGATCGATCGGGCACCTCGCGGTGCACGGAACCGTCAACGATCTCGCCGTTTCCGGGGCGATCCCGATGTGGCTCTCGGCCGGGTTCGTGCTCGAGGAAGGCTTCCTGATCACCGAGTTACGTGACGTCGTGGCGGACATGGCTTCGGCTGCGGCCGAGGCCGGCGTCACCATCGTCACCGGCGACACCAAGGTCGTCGGCAAGGGTGCCGCCGACGGGCTGTACATCACCACCGCCGGCGTCGGCATCATTCCCGCGGGCCGGCACCTCGGTCCCGAACACGTCCGCCCCGGCGACGTGGTGCTGATGTCAGGCACCATGGCCGACCACGGCATGGCTGTGATGCTTGCCCGCGGCGACCTGATGCTCGAGGCCGACATCCGCTCCGACACCGCTTCGCTTGCTGCGGTCGTCGCCTCCGTACTCGCCGCTGCGCCCGGCACGCGGTGGATGCGCGATCCCACCCGCGGTGGGGTCGCAACGGTCTGCAACGAACTCGCCCGAGATGCCAACGTCGCGGTGGTGCTCGACGAGACGTTGCTGCCCATTGCCCCGGCGGTGATCGGTGCTTGCGACCTGCTCGGCATCGACCCGCTGTACGTCGCCAACGAGGGCAAGGTGGTTGTGGTGGTGCCACCGGAGCAGGCCGACGCAGCGCTCGCGGCGATGCGGTCCCACGCGATCGGGCGCGACGCAACGCGCATCGGTGCAATCCACGCCGACCCCGAGGCGATCGTGGTGTTGCTGACCAGTTTCGGCGGAACGCGCATCGTCGACATGCTCGTCGGCGACCCGCTACCGCGCATCTGCTGAACGGCCATGACAACGCGGGCGGCGGGGGCGACCGGACCAATGTCGAGGCAGCGGATGCGGGTCAGTGGCACCGTCCAAGGTGTTGGGTTCCGGCCGTTCGTGTATCGGCACGCCGTTGCCCTCGGGCTGAGCGGGTACGTACTCAACGACAGCGAGGGGGTGCTGATCGAGGTCGAGGGCCCGAAACCCGAGATCGATCAGTTCACCCAGTTGATCCGGACCGACGCGCCGCCGCTCGCCCGTGTGACGGCGGTGCAGATCGAGCAGATGGACCGGGCCGGGGTCCCCGGCGAGCCCGTGTTCCGCATCCTCGACAGCGTCGATCGGGGCGCGGCCGACGTTCCTGTCAGCATCGACACGAC
>JANOKQ010000517.1:0-1970 GCA_031419375.1 Acidimicrobiaceae bacterium | reverse complement strand
CTCGAGTTGAACGAACCGCGTCATACCATCGGCATCGCCAGCGGACTCGTAGGCGCTTCGATGCATGTTCAGATTGAACGCCTGATCGGCGACCGGCCATGAGGCCACGTCCAACCAGCGCAAAGCACGCAGCATGCCCTCAGGTTGTTCAAGCCGCTGCAGTCGCCCGACGCGCCGTATCAGCGCCCGATGGACAATCAGCGGGACAACGCCGGCGAGGGCCACGAGCCCGCCTGTCGAGCCGCCGACGAGCGCCCCGGCAATCCCGCCCGCTGCAATCAAGCCGAGCTCCGCAGCGAGCCGTGGGCGGATGTCGCGCGGCCACGGTCGACGGGAAACGGCAACGATGATGGCAAGTGGCACAGCCGACAGCAGCGGAACGAAATCCATGGTTCGCCGAGTGTAGACATCGCACGTGCGCCGCGACCGCACGACGCTGGGCCCCGGCGGGACACGAACTTTGGCGCTGGAGAGCCAGTGGTCAGGCAACGTGGTGTCGAGCGTTGAAGCGTCCTGGATCCGAAAGACCACATGACCTTCGCAGTGGAGCTCGTGATCTAGCGCGCGGTGGCGTGACTACTGGGCATTCTTGAGTCGGTCGAAGAATCGCGCTGCCGCTGGGCAGCGGGCCGCAATGGCGGCCGGATCGAGGTGCTGCAGGGCAGCATGCCAAAGATCTTGTTGTACGGCTCGCCGATGGCACCCTCGAGCGCCTTCTCAATTGCCTTCCGCTCGCGTCGTTCAAGGTCGCCGGACGGCAGCTTTGCTGCGTTCAGCTTCGGGTAGGTCTTGCTGAGGCCGACCGAATCGGCGACCAACCAAGTCTCCATCGAGTGGGTCATCAGGTGCACATCATCCACCGATACTCCCACGGGGAGTTCCTTGTTTCGCGAACGGAGGTACGCCAACTGGTCACCCTCGACGTCGCCATCGCTGTCGACGAGCAGGAGTATCTGGCCCTCGGATCGGTCGTTGGCGAAGTTCCTGATCGTCCGATCGGTATTGGTGCCCAATTGGACCGCGAACTTCGCGTTCAACGGCGTCACCTTGTTGAAAAGGTCGTGTGCGCCAAGGCGTTGATGTGTCCGCTTCGCAGCAGTCGTGGCGTCGCCACCCTCCATGTGGATCTTTCGGATCACAGCGGATTTCCGCCGAGCAAACCAGAGGCCCACGCTGTGCCGAGGAGCATCTCCTTCACATCCTCGAGCGCCAGCTCGGATTCGATCGATCGGATCGTGGTGAAACCATCAATGTTTTCCACGACGCGAACCGATCGCTCCATTCCCCTCAGGTGAAGATGGTCGAGCAGGTTTGTCGAATGCGTGCAGAGAACAATGGGCGAGATCCGCGACGCTTCTACTGCGTGGATGGCGAATCTGAAGAGCAGGTCCGGGTGCAGGCCGTTTTCGGGCTCGTCGATGAGCAACAGAGCCGGGCGAAGCGGATCGATCAGCATCGCCATCAGCTGCAACCATTTCTGGGTGCCGTTCGACAGCTCGTGGTACGCAAACTCTTGCCCGCGCACGACAGCTCTCCACGAGGCGCCGACCAACTTCAGGTCAGCGCCTGAGCCGACTGCTTCAGCAAACGCATTCGCCAGTGCGTCGCTCGTCACACCGCTCTTGAGCAACCGTGCGACGACTCCGAGCGCGTTGGAGCCATCGGCGTTCATGAAGTACTGATCGCCGCCCACTCCATTCACGGCGGGCCGCCGAGAGAACATCGACTGGATCGAGATCTCGTCGATCAGCTGTCGAAGGCTGGCCGCCACCGGCGAGACAGCTTCGCGTCCAAGAAGCCCGAGGGCGGTTGTGTCCGATGCAATCTGGTGCGCGATGTCAACGGTCGTTGCGCCGCCGGCATGCTGAGCGATCGATCGATACACGACGTCGCGGGCCGACGTACGGAGCAATAGCAGGTCGCCATCCACTTCGAGACGTTCGTCGAGGACCAGCGCTGCGCCGTCGGAC
>JANOKQ010000516.1:0-1528 GCA_031419375.1 Acidimicrobiaceae bacterium | reverse complement strand
CCCGGCCCACCCCTTGGCCCGGCCGGCCGGGCGCCGGGACGGGACCCGCGAGCCGGGGCCCGCTGGGGTGCGGGGGCGGCCGTCGCCCAACGAGCCGTGGCCGGGTAAGTAAGGGGGTGCCGGGGGGGTTGGACCGGCCGGGACCCCCCGACGGGATCACTGTTCGAGCCAGATGTTCTTCCAACCTCGACCGAAGTGGTCGAAGTTGAGCAGGTTCGGGCGGGCAACGGCACCCTTCACATACGAGGCATGGCCGTCGATCAGGTTCTGGAAGTAGGCGATGATGTTGCCTCCATCGTCGTACTCCTGCTGTTGCATCTCGCGGATGATCGCGTAGCGCTTCTCCTGGTCGACCTCGGCGATGGCCTGGTTGTACAGGTCCTCGAAGTTCGACCCCTCCGGCGGCCAGTGGGTCTCGGGGTAGGTGGCCGTCGGCAACGCGCCGGCAGCAACCTGGTTGAGGAACGGCCGGGTGCTCCAGTAGCTGGAAGCGAACACCCGCTTGGTGTACTCGGCGCCCCAGTAGGTTCCACCATCGAGCACGGTGGCCGTGACGGTGACGCCGGCTTGTTTGGCCTGCTCGGCGAATGCCGTGATGAACTCGGGTAGGCCGGCGGTGTCATCGGGAGCGAACAGTTCGATCTCCAGGTTCTCCTGGCCGGCGTCTTTCAGCAGTTGCTTGGCGGCCTCGATGTCTTGCTTGCGCTGCGGGAAATCGGTGGGATACGAGCCGTCGAGCACGCCATACATGTCGTTACCGACGCGTCCATGCCCCGACAGCACCCGTTGGACCATCTCGTCGCGGTTCACGATCAAGCGCATCGCCTGGCGAACCCGGACGTCGTCGAACGGTGCCATGTCGACGCGCATCGTGATCGTCTGCCAGTTACCGGCGGCGGATTCGAGTAGAGCGAGGTCGGCGTTGGATTCGACCGACCCAGCTTGGGCGTAGGGAAGGTCGATGGCTACGTCGATATCGCCCGACGTGAGCGCGTTGACCAGTGCCGACTGATCGGAGAAGTCGATCAACTGCACCTCGTCGAGGTACGACTCGCCCCAGTAGTTCTCGTGACGCACGTGGACGCTCTCGGAGCCGGGGGTGAAGCTCTTCAGCTTGAACGCTCCGGTGCCGATCTGCGTGGTCGGGTCGCCGTCGAAGCGGGCGTAGTCGACCGGCACGATGTTGGCGCCGTAGTCGGCCATGCCGTACAAGAACGCGACGCTCGGCTTGAGCAGGGTGATCTCCAGCGTGCGGTCGTCGAGGATCTTGAAGCTGTTGGCATCGAGGAACTGATTGAGCGCGGGGGCGATGCCCAACGCCGGGTCGATCAAACGGTTGAACGAGTAGACGAGGTCCTCGGCGCTGACGGTCTTGCCGTTGTGGAACTCGATGCCCTGCTTCAGCCGGACGACGTACAGGTCGGGTGCCTTGGCCTCGATCTCTTCGGCGAGGCTGTTGTTGTAGGCGATGTTGAAATCGTCGTCGTAGTTGGCGATTGGTTCCCAACCAGTGACCATGCGGGCTTGG
>JANOKQ010000515.1:0-3723 GCA_031419375.1 Acidimicrobiaceae bacterium | reverse complement strand
CACCATCCGGTGCTCTGATGCCAACGGCAAATTCGTGGTCGGTCGGCTATCAGGAGCGGTCCGCGTTGTTCTCGTGAGGGTGCCGTCAGGGTTGAAGGATCCGGCGCACCGCTTCGATTCGGTCGTCGCTCGGCAGTGGCCTGATGCGAACCAGGGTGCCGGTGCCAACTGCTTGGATCCAGGTCTTGGAGTCGAGTGCGATGCCGACGTGTCCGATCTGTGTGGGATCGTTCGACGAGCGCATGAACACGAGATCGCCAGCGACGAGGGGTTCTGTTCGCCAGTCCACTGCTGTGCCCATCGTGGCTTGCATCCGGCTCTGATGGATCAGCGTGATACCCAGTTGCTTGTAACCCGCGACGACGAGCCCAGAGCAGTCGAAGGTGTCGGGCCCGGCGGTGAAGAATTTGTAGGGCTTGCCGACCTGCGCACCGAGGTACGTGACCAGCGTCTCCGAGGGGGAGGTGACAGAGCTGCCGGCCGACGAGGACGCGGAAGTCGCCGGTGGCGGGATCGGCTTGGTCGCCGGGGGTACTTGCAGCACCTGGCCGGGATGGATCACACTGGTTACCGTCAGTCCGCTGGCAGTAAGAAGAGCCTTCAGGGTGACGCCGTGGTTGTTGGCAATGCCTGCAAGGTACTCCCCGCTGACGACCGTGTATCGAGAGGTGGAGGCAACAGGAGCAGCCGTGGTCGCGGGTGCTGCAGCAGTGGACCCCGGAACGCTCAAGGTGTCCCCGGGGTGGATCACGCTCGTCACGGTCAGGTCGTTGGCGGCCAGAAGATCAGCGAGTGGCATCCCGTTTCTTCGGGCGATGCCGGCCAGGTTGTCTCCGGGCTTGACCGTGTATGTCGCAGGAGCGACCGGTGCCGACGGGGCCGGCGCAATGTGCGCCGAGGCGCTGGGCGCGTCGATCGCGAGGATGGTTGCGACAACTGCGGTCGCGACAAGAACAAGTCGGCGTGTTCGCTTCATGAATCATCAATCGGCACCGTGCGCACGGAACTTGACGATTTCCTGACAGTTGGCGGCCCAACTGGTCAGGTCGCATCGCAGCCGTCGCGCGTGGGGGGCTCGCGCGACGGCTGCGACGCTTCACCTCGGTCAGGCGCCGAGGAGGGCTTGCATCTCGGAGATCTCTGCCTGCTGGGCGGCGATGATCTGATCGGCCACCGCAAGTGCCTCTGGATTCGCACCGGATGCCTTCTCGGTCTCCGCCATGGCGATGGCACCCTCGTGGTGGCGAGTCATCGTTTCCATCCACTTCGTGTCGAACTCAGCGCCCTTCATGGTGCCGAGTGAGTCCATCTCTTCGGCGGTCATCATTCCGTCCATCGTTGACATGTCGTGGCCCTCGGATGTGTCCATTTGCATCGGCTGGCCCCAGGCAGTGAGCCATCCGGTCATCAGCTCGATCTCGGGATCCTGCGCGCCCTTGATCCGGGTCGCCAGATCTCGAACCTGCTCACCAGCCTCGACCGTGGGGTCGAGGGCGATGTCGGCCATTTCGATGGCTTGCTCGTGGTGAGGGATCATGCCCTGCGCGAATTCGACGTCGGCGGTGTTGAAGTCGGCGCCCGCCGACACTGTGGCAGCTGCGTCGCTTGTGGCGGCAGCTTCTGTAGAGGGCGTGCCTTCTTCGGCGTCGCTTCCGCACGCGGCCAGGCCGACTGTGCCGACCGTGGCGATGATCGCAAAGTGACGGAGTTTCATAAGGGTGTTGGTGCCTTTCAATAGCGGTGGGGGATCTACTACACAGTGTAGGTGATGCGGGTGTGTTCCAAACGTCGCGTCACGATGCATCCCAGATGCCCAGTTCCGCGGCGGTGACTGGACCGACGACACCGTCGGCGACAAGCCCGCTGTCCTGTTGGAACTTGATCACGGCTTCCCCGGTTGCGTCGTCGAACATGCCCGACGGGGTGGCGTCGAGGAACGAGTTCACGATCAAGGTCTGTTGAAGACAAATCACGTCGTCTCCCGTCGAACCGTCGCTGAGGGTTGCCGTGATCGAGCACGGGGCGGAGGCTGGCGATCCGGCGACGGCTTGATCGGCGGTTGTCGTCGTGGCTGCGATGATCGTCGTTGACGTGGACCCAGCATCCGCGGACAGTGTCGTCGTCGTCGTCGATGCCGCGCTGGTCATCTCTTGTGCGACAGCGGGCGGCGAGACCACCATTGCAGCTGTCACGGCGATGACGCCGAGGCCGACCGCGAGTTCGGTGCCCATCGCTCGTCGCAGGTTGTAGACGACAAGTGGCGTGACCGAACCACGGTCGGTGAACCGACGGTTGATGCGCTGACGGTTTATGTCGGCGACCTTCAACATGACGCCCATGACGACAAGTTTGAGGAGCAGGTAGCGGCCGTGGTCAACAGCAAGTAGCTGTGTGGGACTGCCGACGAGCCGCACAGCCTGTATGGCCCCGGTGCCGACGATCACCGCGACCGACACAGCAGCTAGGCGGGCGAATCGCTGGACAACGTCGACCATCTCGTCGGACTCCGTGTCGCGAATAGCGATGATGCCGACGATGGCGAGACCGCCGATCCATGCCGCCGCCGCGGCGTGATGCGCGACGTCCAGCGGGACACCGATCAGGGACCATCGCATCGACCGTGAATGTCCGGCATAGGCCCATGTGGCGAGGAGCAGAAGCGTGCAGCCACCAGCAACGACCCACCGTGTCCATTCGTCGTGCGCACGCATCATGAACATGACCCATGCCAGGCCGACGATCAGCACGATGCGGACGACGAGCGCGACGCCCGCGTCGGTCTCGAGTGCGCCAGAGATCCCGTCGAACGCGTTCCACAACGGAGCGCCGCGGATGTCGGAGGCGATCACGAGCAGTTGGGCGATAGCGAGAGCCATCGCGGCGACAAGGGCGTACATCGCCACTCGCTGCAGGCTGGGGTGTGACCAGGCACGTTCCCATACGAACGCAGTTGTTGCGATGACGCCGCCGAGCGTCATGATCGCCAGATAGGAGAGTAGCCGGAACAGCCACCGCGTGGATGATGGGGTAGACCACGGTTCCTCGAACCCGACATCGCTTGCACCGTCGCTCACCTCGGCTGCGAGTGCAACTGTCGTGCTCGGCGCTGGATCGGTTGCCGGTGCGCCAGCAGACAGCGTGGTTGCGGTCGCCGGCTGGGTGGTCGCCACCGGAACGTCGATGGTGAAGCTGACCCTGCCGGTGATCGGGTGGCCGTCGGGACCGACCAGCCGCCAACGCGTGGTGACCTCGCCCGGTGGAAGCGGCGGAAGCGGCGTAACGACCTCGGTGTCACCCGTTGCGCCGTGTTTCGACCCTGAGAGTGTGGTGCGGACACCTGAGGCGTCGATGAGCTCGATCGAGAGCGTGTCGAGTGGAACCGACTTGTCGAACACCAAGGTCATCTGGGTTGGAGCTGCGGCCAATGTGCCGCCGTCGACAGGGTCGCTCGACAGCAACGTATTGTGAGCTGACGCAGGATTCGCCGACACCAGGACGGCCGTTGTGAACGCAATGAGGAAGAGCAGGGCGCGGCGCAGCATGAGACGGGGAGAGTGGTCGCCTACATCGGGGGCGGGCAACTACACGATGTAAGAGACTAGCGCGACACTATCGGCTATGCTGGGCGAGGGAGGCGAAGATGGCAAAACGACCCGATGGTGCCTTGGAGCACGACATCATGAAGGTGCTGTGGGCGGCGAAGCGGCCGCTGCAGCCCGGTGA
>JANOKQ010000514.1:0-2339 GCA_031419375.1 Acidimicrobiaceae bacterium | reverse complement strand
GGCTTCCTGGCGTTGACCGCAACTCGGTGGCGCAACGGCAAGCGCGGACGTGCGCTGCTGCTGTGTTCGGGTGCCATCATGCTGATCACCTGGTGGCTGGCCCGCGGTGCGGAACTGACCGACAACAGGGCCAACCTGCTGTACCTGTCGACGTTCACGCGCTCGAGCGGGTTGTTGTTAGGAGCGGGGGCCGCGTTCGTCTGGCGGCCGTGGCGGTCGTCGCGCCGCGCAGATCGTTCGGCGGGATCAGTGCTCGACGGCGTGGGCGTCGTTGCCGCGTTGGTGTTGTTGGCTTCGTTCGTGTCGGTCTCGCTGACGGAGCGTTCGCTGTATCGCTGGCAGCTGGCGCTGGCGTCGGTTGCCGCGCTCGTGGTGGTCGCCGTCGTGGTCCATCCCGCGTCCCGATACGTTCGCTCGGCAAGTTCGTGGGGTCCGCTGGTGGCGATCGGCAAACGGTCCTACGGGCTGTACCTGTGGAGCTGGCCGGTGTCGGTGGTGGTCGGTGCGTACACCGGTTCGTGGCCGCGCTTCGTGCTGGCGATGACGATCACCGCTGGCGTGGCCGAGTTGTCGTACCGCCACGTGGAAACCCCGATTCGACATGGTGCGCTCGGCCGCTGGCTGCACGCCGAGCGCACGATCCACTGGCGACGCACGACGAGCTCCGGCGCAGTCGTCGCTGTGGCGCTGCTGGTCCCGCTGGTGGTTATGTACGCCAGCGTCGACCATGTCGATCCCGCGGTCGGCGGTGCCGATGTCAGCTTCGATCTCCCTTCGGTCGCAGCTCCACCCGCGTCTGCGGCCTCAGCTCCGGCCATTGCAGCTCCGGCCAGTGCAGCTCCGGCCATTGCAGCTCCGGCCGATCAGGTGCCCGATTCTGCGGTTGGCTCATCGGCCACGCTGGCGGTCGACCCGGCGACGGGCGCCGTGGTTGCTGCCGAGGCAGCGGTGCCGGCACCCGTGGCGGCTGCTCCGGCGCCGCGGAGGTTGGTGATCGTCGGTGATTCGCAAGCCCACTCGCTGGCGATCAACCTTCCCGACGGCATCGACTCGACCTTCGCGATCGCGGACGGATCGGTCGAGGGTTGCAGCGTGTACGACACGGGGTCGGTGCGTTCCGAACGCGAGGGATTCTCGCGTTCGTTTACCAACTGCTCGGGGTGGGCTGGCCAGTGGGCCGACGCAGCGAACGACTCGCAGGCGGAGGTTGCCTTGGTGGTGATCGGGGCGTGGGACGTGTTCGATGTGGAACTCGATGGCCAGCTGGTGCCGTTCGGTACCCCCGCAGCAGATCAGCGTTTTCTGGCCGACCTCGGTGAGGGTGTCGCCGCGTTGGCCGGGGCAGGCGTGCACGTGGCATTGCTGGAGATCGCCTGCATGCGCCCGCAGGATGTGGAAGGAGCCGGTGTGCCCGCGCTGCCAGAGCGCGCCGACGATCAGCGCGTCGCTCACCTGAACGACCTGATGCGCCAGCTTGCGGCGGGGAACCCCGGCCAGGTCACGTTCGTCACAGGCCCCAAGCAGTGGTGCAACGACGAGGCTGTCGCTGCCGATCTCGGTTACCGGTGGGACGGTGTGCACGTGTACAAGCCGGGAGCAAAGCTGATTTACGAAACGGTCGCGCCAGCGCTCCTGGCGATTCCCCTGCCCGCCTGACAGACCGTCGGCGTTTGTTGTCCGATGTGGGTGCGTCACGTCTGCGCGGCAGCAGCGACGCCTGAGATTGGTGGTTGCGTCCATGGGTTACCGACGGGTAACTTAGTCGGCATGGCTGATTTCTCACTGAACGAAGACCAGGTCCAAATCCAGAAGTGGGTCCACGGATTCGCCGAAGATGTCATCCGCCCGAACGCCCACGAATGGGACGAGCGCGAGGAGTTCCCGTTCCCGGTCGTTGAGGAAGCGGCGAAGATCGGCCTGTACGGGTGGGAGTTCTTGATGAACTCCTTCGCCGACCCCACGGCGCTCACGCTGCCGGTCGCAGTGGAGGAGATCTTCTGGGGCGACGCCGGGATCGGCATGGCGATCATGGGCTCGGCGCTCGCTGCTGCCGGGATCAGCGGCAACGGTACGCCCGAGCAGGTGATCGAGTGGATTCCCGAGTGCTACGGAACCGCCGACAAGGTGCAGCTCGGGGCGTTCTGTGTCAGCGAGCCCGATGCCGGCAGCGACGTCAGCAGCCTGCGTACCAGAGCCGTCTATGACGAGGCCAACGACGAGTGGGTGTTGAACGGCACGAAGGCGTGGATCACCAATGGCGGCATCGCCGATGTGCATGTGGTCGTTGCCGCGGTCGAGCCCGACCTGAAGGGTCGCGGCCAGGCCAGCTTTGTCGTCCC
>JANOKQ010000513.1:0-3766 GCA_031419375.1 Acidimicrobiaceae bacterium | reverse complement strand
GATGGATCGTGGTCGCTGCTCAACGGGGAGCCTTCGGTGGCACTCGAGTACGGCACCGTTTCGGCTTCCCTCGCTGATGGCATGCTGAGGTTGCTCGGCGAAATGGGGATCGTTGCACGGCAGAAGGTGGCCCGCACGTCGCGGAGCACTGTCGACACGCACTGGCTCGTCATCTCTGGTGCCGACCAGATCGAGGACGCACTCTGGTTGCTTGAGCCCCATGAACGCGAAACGGTGATGGGACACATCGGCCGCCAGACCAAGCGAATCGCCCCGACGGGCTTTCGGCGCGACCGCAAAGGAACCGCCTGGGTGCGCATTGTCGACCTCCGGCCAACGCACGCCGATCAAACCGTCTACTCGGTCGAGGTCGATCGCAACCACACGGTGGTCACCACGGGCGGCCTTGTCGCGCACAACTGCTTTCCAAAAGATTCTCGGGCGTTGTTGAAGATCGCCAACGAGGCCGGGTACCGGTTCGATCTGCTGGCCGGGGTGATTGCGGTCAACGACGAACAACTCGACCGCGTGGCCGGCAAGATCGCCGCCGGTTCGGGTGCTCCCGACGGGTCACTGGCCAGCAAGACGGTGGCCGTGTGGGGACTCACGTTCAAGGCCCGCACCGACGACCTGCGCGACTCCCCCTCGATCGCAATCATCAACCGGCTGCTCGCCCACGGCGCGACGGTCAAGGCGTTCGACCCCACGGTCGCCGCCGCCAAGCCCGGCGTGCCAGCCGGTGTGCACGTGTGCACCGACCCGTACGACGCCACGGCCGGCGCCGATGTGCTGGCGGTCCTAACCGAGTGGGACGACTTCCGCTGGCTCGAACCGGAAAAGGTCGCGGCGGTCATGACCGGCAGGCACGTGGTGGACGGGCGCAACCTGCTCGACCGCTCCGACTGGCACCGCGCCGGGTTCACCACCGAGGGCATCGGCCGGTGACCCGCCACCTCATCGCCGGTGGCGGAGGGTTCATCGGCTCGCACATGGCCGACGTGTTCCTCGGCCGCGGCGACACCGTCACCATCGTCGACAACTTCGTCACCGGCCGGCGCGCCAACGTCGCCCACCTCACCGGCAACGAGCGGGTGACCGTGATCGAACACGACATCACCACCCCGCTTCCTGCCTCGATCACGACGGGCGCGTACGACACCGTGCTCGACCTCGCCAGCCCCGCATCGCCGCTCGACTTTGCGACGATGCCGCTGGAGATCCTCGCCGTCGGCTCGACCGGAACCCGCAACCTGCTCGACCTCGCCATCGCCCAGCAGGCCCGCTTCTTCCTCGCCTCCACCAGCGAGGTGTACGGCGACCCGCTGGTGCACCCGCAACCCGAGACCTACCTCGGCAACGTCAGCTGCACCGGCCCGCGCAGCTGCTACGACGAGGCCAAGCGGTTCAGCGAAGCGATCACCATGGCCTATCACCGGGTACACGGGCTCGACGTGCGGATCGTGCGGATCTTCAACACCTACGGCGAACGGATGCGCCCCGAGGACGGCCGCGTGGTCAACACCTTCGTCGTCCAGGCGTTGCGCGGCGAGCCACTCACCCTCCACGGCGACGGGTCGCAGACGCGCAGCTTCGCCCACGTCAGCGACGAGGTGCGCGGCCTGATCGCCGTGCTCGACGGCGACCTCACCGGGCCGATCAACGTCGGCAACCCTGGCGAGTTCACCATGCGCGAGCTGGCCGAGACCGTGATCGAGCTGTGCGGCGCGAACAACGACATCATCTGCATCCCGCTGCCGGCCGAACGCGAGGGCGACCCCCATCAGCGCAAGCCCGACATCACCCTCATCGAAGGCGCGTACGGCTGGACCCCGACCATCGACCTACGCGACGGCCTGACCCGGATGATCGAGCATTTCCGCAACCACGAAACGATCTGAGCCGATGCTCACGCCGCGGCACCACACACGCCAATAGGGAGACCACACCATGACCATCCTCGTCACCGGCGGTGCCGGTTACATCGGCTCGCACACCGTCCGCATGCTGCGCGCCCAGGACCGCCCGGTGGTGGTGCTCGACTCGTTGGAGCTCGGCCACCGCGCCGCACTCCTCGACACCGAGCTCGTGGTCGGCGACATCCGCGACCGGCCCCTCGTGACCGAGGTGTGCCGCAGCCATGGCGTCACTCAGGTCGTCCACTTTGCTGCCTACAAGAACGTCGGCGAGTCGATGCTGGCCCCCGAGAAGTACTGGCTCAACAACGTGGCCGGCACGGTCGATCTGGTGGAGGCGGTCCTCGCCGCCGGCGTACGCCAGTTCGTGTTCTCGTCGAGCTGTTCGGTGTACGGCACCCCCGATTCGGTGCCCGTCGACGAGAGCGCGCCTCTGCACCCCGAGAGCGTCTATGCCGAATCGAAGGCCACCGTCGAGCGGATCCTCGGCTGGTACGGCGCCACCCACGGCCTCAACGCAGTGAACCTGCGCTACTTCAATGCCGCTGGCGCGAGCCTCGATTCGGTGATCGGCGAGGACTGGACCTCTACCCAGAACCTGGTGCCGCTGGTGATGAAGGCCACGCTCGGCCGCCGCGGCGCGGTGCAGGTGTTCGGCAACGACTACCCCACCCCCGACGGCACCTGCATCCGCGACTACATCCACGTGGACGATCTCGCCGATGCGCACATCCGTGCCCTCGACCACCTCTCCGGGGGCGGCACCACCGTGTCGCTGAACGTTGGCACCGGGGTGGGCAGCAGCGTGCTCGACGTGATCACCGCGACCGAACGGGTGTCTGGCCGCGAGGTCCCCCACGAGATCATCGGCCGACGCGCTGGCGACCCGGTGTCCACCTTCGCCGATCCAACGCTGGTGCACGCCACCCTCGGTTGGAGCGCCAAGTACGGCCTCGACGAGATCGTCCAGAGCGCCTGGAACTGGCACAGCAGCTGAATCTGCGTTCTGGTCACGTCATACCGCCTCTACGGCGGGAACGCGTGACCAGAACGAATCTGGAGCGTCAGACCAGGAGCGATTTCTGGCGGTCGAGCCAGCCGAGCAGGACGGCGATGGCCCGCGGATCGTGGCGCAGCCGGTGGCCGGCCCCGGTGACGAGGCGCAGCTCGGCGCTGCCGTGCGCATCGGCCAGCCGACGGGCATCGACGGTGGGCACGCTGTCGTCGTCGTCGCCATGCATCACCAGCAGCGGCCGCGGCCCGAACCGGCGGGCTGCATCAATCGGGCGGAACCGGCGCAACTCGCGCGCCCATTCGTCGAACGCCTTCGGGTAGCCGGGAGTCCGTATCGCTCCGATCTCGCGGGCATGTTCGAGGAACCGCCGCGGCTGGGCAGCCCAGTCGTCGAAATCGGCCCGCGGGCTGAGCAACGCGGCACCACGGATGCGCGGATCGTCGGCGGCGACGCACGTCGCGATCGATCCGCCGGTGTTGGTGCCGACCAGCCAGATCCCGACGGGGTTGGCCTCGGTGATGAGGTGATCGATCGCGGAACGCAGATCGTCGACCCATCCCTGCAACGAAAAATCGCCCTCGCTCGTGCCGCACCCGCTGAACGTGAACGTCATCGCCGCCCACCGTTGCTCGTAGGCGATCCGGTCGATCAGCTCGGGAAACGTGATCGCGCTCTGGCGTGCATCGAGCGGTCCGATCGGGAACCCGTGGCACAGGATCAGCCCCGGTAACGCGTCGGTCTTGCCGGCGGGCATCGCCAAATAGCGCGCCAACTCCAATCCGCGGGAGGTGAAGCTGCCGTTCATGACCCGCCGTCAGGCGCGGTGCAGGCGATGGCG
>JANOKQ010000512.1:0-8230 GCA_031419375.1 Acidimicrobiaceae bacterium | reverse complement strand
GGTAAGCCGGCAGAGTCGGCCGGCACGCATCCGGCATCAAAGGTGCACCGTGGAGCGATTGCCGCCGCTCGCCGGGCCGGGCTCGATCTCGGTGACGCTGTGCCGCGCCTCGTCGATCACATCGATCCCGAGGCACAGGTTGTGACGGTCTGCGACCGGGCGCATGAGGAACTCGATCCGGCCCCGAGTTGGTGGCACTGGTCGATCCCTGACCCAGTCGTCGCAGGCACGCGCTCCGCGTTCGACGCCGTCGTGGCCGACCTCGACGCGCGCATCCACTCGATCATCGCCTGACCCACACCGCCTGACCCACACCGCCTGAATGGAACCCCTCAATGACGACCCGCATCGCCATCAACGGCTTCGGCCGCATGGGACGACTCGTGGTTCGCGCCTTGCGACACCATCCCGAACTCGTGCTCGCCCACGTCAATGAACACCGAGGCGGCGTCACCACCGCCGCACACCTCCTCGAGTTCGACTCGGTGCACGGCCGTTACGACGGCTCGGTCAGCGCCAACGGGTCGTCATTGACGATCGACGGGGCCACCATTACCTTCTCGGCGCACGACACGCCCGCCGCCGTCGCGTGGGACGACCACGGTGTCGATCTCGTCCTCGAATGCACCGGCGCGTTCCGTACCGCCGACAAGCTCGCTCCCTACTTCGAGCGTGGAGTGAAGAAGGTGATCGTGGCCGCCCCGGTCACGAGCGGTGGAGTCCTCAACGTCGTGATGGGTTGCAACGATCACCTCTACGACCCGGCGGTGCACGACATCGTCACCGCAGCGTCATGCACGACCAACTGCTTGGCACCGGTCGTGAAGGTCTTACACGAGTCGATCGGGATCGAGCGCGGTGCGATCACCACAATGCACAACGTGACCAACACCCAGGTGATCGTCGACGCACCCCACAAGGATCTCCGCCGGGCACGGTCGGGGCTCAACTCCTTGATTCCGACCTCCACGGGCTCGGCCACCGCGATCGCGATGATCTACCCCGAACTCGCCGGCAAGCTCAACGGTCTCGCCGTGCGTGTCCCACTGCTGAACGCTTCGCTCACCGACGCGGTGTTCACGATGCAGCGCGACACCTCGGTGGCGGAGATCAACCATCATCTGCGTCTCGCAGCCGACGGCGAACTCGCCGGCATCCTCGGGTTCGAGGAGCGGCCCCTGGTGTCGGCCGACTACACCAACGACACGCGGTCGGGCATTGTCGACGGCCCGTCCACGATGGTCATCGACGACAGCATGGTCAAGGTCCTGATCTGGTACGACAACGAGTACGGCTACGTCTTCCGTATGGCCGAACTGGCAGCCAAGGTGGCAGCCTCGATCCGCACCGACTCGACGACATTTACGTCGCCATGAAGATCAGGAACTACGTACTGGTCACGGGCGGCTACTGGGCGTTCACGCTCACCGATGGCGCGCTGCGAATGCTGGTACTGCTGCACTTCCACGACCTCGGCTACTCACCGGTATCGATCGCCTTCCTCTTCCTCGCGTACGAGTTCATGGGTATCGTCACCAACCTGCTCGGCGGCTGGGTCGGTTCCCGCACCGGGCTGAACCGAACGCTGGTGGCCGGCCTCGGCCTGCAGATCGGCGCATTGGTCGCGCTCACCCTGCAGCAGCCGGGTTGGCATGAGTGGGCGTCGGTCGCGTTCGTGATGACCGCCCAGGCACTGTCGGGTGTTGCCAAGGATCTCACCAAGATGAGCTCCAAGAGCGCTGTGAAGACCGTCGCCGGCGCGGGCGACGGGGCGCTGTTCCGGCTTGTCGCGATCCTGACCGGATCGAAGAACGCACTCAAAGGGGTCGGGTTCTTCCTCGGCGCTGCGTTGCTGTCGTCGATCGGCTACGACGCAGCCCTGTGGTCGATGGCCGCACTGTTGACCGTCGCCGTCGTTGCCTTGCCCGTCCTGCTTGACGGAGACATCGGACGATCGAAGCAGAAGGCACCCCTTCGTTCAATCCTGTCGAAGTCCGTCGCGGTCAACCGATTGTCGGCGGCACGGTTCTTCCTGTTCGGGTCGCGCGACATCTGGTTCGTCGTCGCACTCCCCGTCTTCCTCGACGAAAACCTCGGGTGGTCGTACAACGGCATCGGCGGGTTCCTGGCAGCGTGGGTCATCGGCTACGGCACGGTTCAGTCGTTCGCTCCGAAGCTTCTCCGCCGCCGTGGCGGATTGCCCCTCGACGAGATCCATGCGGCGCGCCGATGGGCGTTCGTGCTCGGTACCGTCTCGGCCCTCATCGCGGTCGCAGTGGCGTTCGAGGTTGCCACCACGTTGGCCATCGTGGGTGGACTGGTCGTGTTCGGTGTTGTGTTCGCGCTGAACTCGTCGCTGCATTCGTTCCTGATCCTCGCCTACTCCGACGACGACGCCGTTGCCCTCGACGTCGGCTTCTATTACTCGGCCAACGCCGCTGGGCGCCTCGTCGGCACGCTGTTGTCAGGGGTGCTCTACCTGTGGGGCGGTCTCGACGCGGCACTGTGGAGCTCCGCCGCCTTCGTCGCCATCACCTGGCTGCTCACGCTCCGTTTACCGCCTCTGCCGCTCGTGGCGGCTTCGTCTTCGAGGGCGACCGAGCCGCAACCGGCTGCGTAAGCCGCACCGCCACGGGCCGTGGTTTAATCGAAGCGCTTGTCGGAGTTGTCGGCTTCAAGTATGTTCGTAGTTGTCTCTGACCCAGCGAGAGGAGCTTGCTCATGCCTGTCAACCCGATCCCAGACGATTACCCTCAGGTGATCCCCTACCTCACGGTTGACGGTGCCAGCGAGGCGATCGACTTCTACGTCAAAGTGTTCGGCGCCAAGGAGCGGATGCGCATGGAAGCCCCAGGCGGCAAGATCGGCCACGCAGAGATCGAGATCGGCCGGGGACTTGTGATGCTGAGCGACGAGTTTCCAGACATGGGCGGCAAGAGCCCGGGAACGGTCGGTGGAACCCCAGTCACGGTGATGACTTACGTCGAAGATGTCGATGACACGTTTCGGCGAGCGCTTGACGGTGGTGCCACAGAGGTACGACCCGTCGAGAACCAGTTCTACGGTGACCGCTCTGGACAGTTCGAAGATCCCTTCGGCCACCTGTGGTACATCGCCACGCACGTCGAGGACGTCTCGGAAGAGGAGATGGCCAAGCGCGCCGCCGAAGCCATGGGTGGGAGTGGCTCCTAGCGACCGACGTTGCTCATATCGGATTGGCCGATAAACGAGTTTGCCTGCGACGCAAGGTTGTGGGTGTGCTCACCTTCGCCGTACTCGCGAGGTGTCGTATCGACGTCGGTTGCCTGGGCCCGCAGAGCCCGGACGGTGGATTGCTCACGGGTTCGATGCTCGAACGGTTCGAACTGATACCAACGAGCTGCGTTCTGCCACGTCACTTTGGCGATTTCGTCATCGCTCAGCGCGGCTGCCTGTAGCGACTTCCACACGACCTCAGGTGACGTTGGCCAGGTCGAGTCGGAGTGGGGGTAGTCACATTCCCACGTGATCATGTCGATGCCGATCGCATCCCGGTTGCGTAGACCGGTGACGTCGTCGATGAAGCAACCCTGCACGTGTTGACGGAACACCTGGCTCGGGAGCTGATCACCGAAGTCTTCACCGGTCCAGGCCCGATGATGTTCGTAGACGAAGTCGGCCTTTTCGAGGAAGTAGGGAATCCAGCCGATGCCCCCCTCGGCAAGGGCCAGTCGCAGTCCGGGGAACTTGCGGAACATCTTCGACCACAGCAGTTCTGCCGCAAAGATCGCCGTCTGGAACGGCATCGCGTGAGGGATCACCGAGAACGGGGTACGCGGCATGAAGTTCGGGAAGCCCCCGAAGTGGAACACCATCACGCTGCCGGTGTCCTCGGCGGCCTTCCAGGCGGGGTCCCATTCCTCGCCGTGGTAATCGGGAGCGCCGAACCGGTAACCGTCAGGATGACACGACACGGCGTGGCAACCAAGATCTGCGAGGCGGCGTATCTCGCCAGCCATCCATTCGCCACCGAGCATGAAACCGGAGATCGCAATCGGGATGAATCGACCGGGGTAGGCACCGCACCACTCATGGATGTGCCAGTCGTTGTACGTCCGGGTCATCGCCGCCACGTACTCGTGATCGGAGTTCTGCTGAAAGAATTGGCCACCGATCCCGGGCCATGACGAGAAGTTCAGCGAGGCCAAGACTCCGTTGGCGTTCATGTCGCGAACGCGTTCGTGGACGTCGTAACAGCCAGGGCGAACCTGGTCGAAGTTGGCGGGATCGCTACCCCAGTTTTGTGGCGGCCTGCCCTGCACCGCGTTGAGTCCAAACGTGGCGATCTCTTGACCTTCGATGAGCCATGCGTCGGTGCCGTCGGCACGACGGATCACCATGGGTGCCCGGTCCCTGTACTTGGCGGGAAGATTCTCCCGAAAGAAATCGCCGAGCGACGGCGGCTCCACCACGTGATCGTCGACGCTGATCAGTATCAGATCTTCTAGTTCCATGTTGTTACCTCCTGCTATTCGGGTTTCATGAACCGGTCCCCGCGAGGTACGCCGACTCGATCGCTGCAAGGTGTTCGCGCATTTCCGAGCTGATGCCCGCCATGCGGAACTGGCCTCGCTGCATCATAGATGAGAAGCTGCTGGCTCGGTCAGACCGCATCGCGGCCGTGACAACGACCGGGCACGGCAAGTCCTTGGCGGGCCAGGGCCGGCCAGCTCCTCGACAACATGGGTCTGGAAACGACGACCTCACTACGCGGACCAAAGCCGGTCGACGTCGCGATCATCGCCCGTACCTCAGCGAGCGAACGCGTGACGTGATCGCCGGCCGCGGCGTCAGCTACATCGACAGCACCGGCAACATGCGGCTGCGATCCGACAGGCCAGCGTTGTACATCCTCACCAATGGCGCCGACAAGGACCCGTGGCCCGACGACCAGCCACTCAAGTCGCTACGCGGCCGTGGCGCCGGAAGGACGCCTGCCACGCTTGCGAGCGTGATCGATCTTCTCGCTCTCGACGCGCTTCTGACGCGTGATGCGCGCAGGAGTCGGAAGCGGCCCACCACGCGTGGCGCACGGCCGAAGTCGTCCCCGCGATGCCCGCCGGTGCGGCCCAGCCGACACCACGTGCCGTCCGACTACCACCATGTCCACTCGGGCCCGATCCGAACTCAGCTCGTCGGTGTCCGGTGGCCCCAGATGCTGGGCGCTTGGTGCAGCTGCACTTCCCAGTTGCTGTCGTCGATCATTCGTCCGCCGTGTCCGTACTCGACCTGAAAGCCAGATGGTGTCTGCATGTAGAACGACACCATCTTGTCGTTGGTGTGGCAGCCCAGGGTTGACGCGATCGGTACCCCCTGGTCGTGGCAGAGGTCGTAGGTGCTGCCGACGTCGTCCAAGTTGCGCAACTCGAACATCACGTGATGCAAGCGCTTCGGAGACGGAACCTCGACGAGCGCAATGGAGTGGTGGCGCGGGCCACAGTGGAGGAACACCGCCGTCGTGCTGCCCGCGTCACCCATGTCCAGCTCGATGAAGTCGCTGACGAGTAGCCCGAGCCCGTCACGGTAGAAGCGCATGCTCGCGTCACGATCGTCGACGTTCAACACGATGTGCCCCAGGCCCAGATTGCCGGCGACGAACCCGGAGATTGCGCGTGGCGAACGGAACGGTCGCTCGGCCTGCACGAGGGGGCCGTAGTAGATCTCGGTGGTCACGCCACTGGGGTCGGTCGTGGTGATCAGGCCCATCACGCAACGTTGCCGAGCCTCTGCTTCGGTTCCCCAGGTCACGGTATGGCCCTGGGACTCCAAGCGGTCGGCGATGCTTCGGAGCGCGCCTTCGTCGTTGGTCTCCCAGCCGATGGAGGTCAGGTCGTCCAGAGCGCCGGCCCGTATCGTGAGGCGGTGGTGATTCTCGTCCAACCGGAGATACACGACTTCCTCGTCGCGTGTCGCGCTGGGCTCCAGACCGAGGATCTGGGTAGCGAACTGCTCCCAACGCGGCAGATCGCTGGCTTCGATACCGAGGTATCCCAGTTGTGTGACACGGTTTCTTGACATGGACGTTCTCCTCTGTTGGATGCATCGAGACAAGAAGAACCTGCCCCGAGAGTCGTGAACACGACCAACATCATGATGCGACATGTGCACCCGGTCGACAAGGTAAATACCGGCGCATTGATGGTAGAAAGTGGACATGACGAAGCGAGGGCAGGCCGGTGGCACAGAGTCGCCGGCTCGCGTCACTCCGGTGCGATACGCGCCACCGCAGAACCACCGGTTCGACGTTGAGCTGGTCTCCGCCGATGAGCTCCGAGCACGCATTGCACAGATCGATCATCGCGGTATCGAGCGCATCGACTTTCACTGCCTCATGTACATCAGCGCCGGGCGCTACACACACATGGTCGACTTCGAGACCTTCGACTGCACTCAGGGGTCGTGCTTGCTCATCCAGCCGGGGCAGGTGCACAGATTCGGCGATGAGCAGGATTGGGCAGGCTGGCTGCTGATCCTTCGATCCGACCTGTTGCAACCAGGCCAGGCCGAGGCCCTGTCGACCTACACTCACACGTCGGGCGCGTTGAGCGGTGCGCTGGTCGAATCGCTCGAGCGGATGGCTCACGACGCCACCCACGCCACTGACGTGCGAGTCACCAACGCCTTGCTGAGGAGCCAGTTCCATGCACTGATCGCGCGCCTACACCTCGCACTTCTCGCAGCGACCGCAGATGCGCGCGTTCAACCTCGTCAGCTCGAGCGTTTCCAGGACTTCCGCAGTACCGCCGATCGCGAGTTCCGGCGCTGGCACGCGGTGGCGCCGTATGCACGACAACTGGGATGCTCGGCGAAAAGCCTCAACAGAGCTGCGCTCGACGTCGCCGGCGTCAGCGCCAAGACGCTGCTGGTTGCCCGCATTGTGCTGGAGGCCAAACGCCTACTGGCCCACACCACGCTGCCCGTTGCCGCTATCAGCGACGACCTCGGCTTCGACGAAGCCACCAACTTCGTGAAGTTCTTCCGCCGCGAAACAGGTTCAACACCCGGCGCATTCCGAGCTCAGCGACAGGCCACCTAGCAAGTTCGCCGACGACAGCGGCCGACGACACACTTACAAAATCAGGGGAACTCAGCGCAACAACCGGGCCTTCGCCGCCTCGAACTCGACACGAACACCGAACACGTTCTCGAACAATGGCGCGATCGCCAACGCAACGACGTCAGCCGGTCAGTGTTGCCGGCGCTCGACGCGTAGAACGCAGCGCAGATCGGACTCCTCCGACGGGAACCCGGCCGACCAGTCAGCAGTCGAGGCGGGATCGAGTTCGTCGATGTCGGTTTCGATCAGTGCGAGTGTCTCGCCGGCGGTGTCGAGGAACGAGACGTAGATCCGGTAGTCGACGGTCGTGTTGGTGGGGTTGGTGACGGTCCCTGTTGCCGACCACCGTCCGGCGGTTGTCGCACACTCGAGCACGTCGGCGTCAGCGAGGGCGCCCTCGAACTCACCGTTGCCGGGCTGGTTGATGATGTCGATGAGCGCTTCGGGTTGTGTGGTGGAGGGCGTAACGGGCGGTGAGGTGATCGACGTGCTGGCGATGGTCGAGGGTGCTTCGCCGTTGTTGGACGATTTATCACTAGGTGCGTCGTCATTCGTGGCCGCAGGGGAGGCCGTCACCGGGACGGTGGCGGTAGCCGAGTCGGCACCGTCGTTGTCGTTGCATGCTGTGAGTGTGACGACGACGATCGTGGCGAGGGTGTTCGACCAAATCGTTGTTCGGCGTCGGCCTCGACGAGGGGTACTGGGATCGTGAGAGTGAGCGTTTCGTGTCACGTTGTTCGGCGTCGCTGTCGGCTCGCCGCCAGAATGCCCCAGCCGAGTACGCAAAAGGCGGCGGCGATGGCGAGGGGGCGGCGACTATCGGTTCCGGTGGCGACGAGCGTGCCGCCGGTGTCGATGACGGCGAGCACGACAGTGTCCTGGTCGGTCTGGAGGCTTCCGTCGGGGCTCAGGCCGGTTGCAATGGCGGTGTTGTTGATTCGTCCATCGCTGGCTGCCGATAAGCGTGCCACGTAGGTGGCGGTACAGGTGGCTGACTCGCCAAGGTCGAGACGGCCGTCGAAGCCGCCGCAAGTGATGGCACTGAGGCCGACGAGGGGATCGGTGATGGCTACGCTGGTGAGCGCGACGTTACCCGTGTTGGTGACGACGAAGGAGTAGATGACAGTTGTGCCG
>JANOKQ010000511.1:0-1603 GCA_031419375.1 Acidimicrobiaceae bacterium | reverse complement strand
GGCACGTCTTCGGACCCAAGCCTTTCTCAACGAGGGCGACGACGAACAGCTCGACCTCGAGCCAGTCGATCGACGCGATTCGTCGGCCGCCGAACGTCGGGCGCACGTAGAGCCGCAACGTCTTTTCGTAGCCGCGACGTGTTGCCGGAGTGAGCCGGGCGGTCGTCGCAAACCACGCCTCAGCCCATTCATCGAAACCGGCTCGGCGACGCTGCGGATCGACCCACTCGTCGCGCTGAATGTCGGTGTCGATGCGGGCGACGAACTTCTCGGCGTCGAACTTGCGGTCAAAGACCTTGTTCATTGCACGACCCTTCGGGTCGCGGTACCGGGCCTTCCACTTCGTGTCGCGACTGACGCGCCTGGTGCGCGCCCCGGTCGAACCATTGGTCACCCATGTGAACTTCGTGGGCTCGACAGATCCCATCGATCACCTCCAAGACGGCAGCGAGGTCGGGTTGTGGCCGACGTGCGGCGAGGCGACGGTCAACATCGCGTGCTCAAGACTACGCCTCATCGGCGAGCACCGATAGTGGCGTCGTTGACTGCCGCGACTCGGGAGCTCGTGACCCATGCGATGACTTCGTCGATGTCGAAGCGAACGAGGTGGCCCCATTTTACGTAGGGGATGCGTCGCTCGAACACGAGTCGGCGAACGTGGCGCACGGAGACGCCGAGGTGCTCTGCGATCTGTTCGATCGAAACGAGGCGTGGCAGCTCGCCTCGTGGTCGAGTGTCGCGCCGGGCGGACAGGGGAGTCGCTTGCGGTGTCATTGGTTGCACCGTGAACCCGTGACGTCACCGATCACTGCCCAACCCGTATCTGGATCACAGAGTCGCGAGGAATCTCGACCTCGGCCGATACGACCGAGCCTCGAAGTCCCGGCCTGGATTGGTGTCGCCACGTCTGCTCCAAATGTCACGAGGCCGTCGTTACATTTCGTTGTATTTTCCCTGCGATGTGTGCTGGCGAGACGATCGGTGGCACATCACGGACGACCACCCGCATCGCGACCGGTTCATAGGGTCGGGAGCGGCACCTCGACGTCGGGCACGATCCGCTCCACGCGTGGTAGCTGGAGACGCGGCCACTCGAGCGGTAGTTGCCCGTGTTGGTCGAGGTGGCTGGCGGCGATGACAACCCGGGTGACGAGCCCGTCGAGTCGGGTAGCGGCGAGCTGACCGGTGTCGTGGAGGTGGCGGACGTGGTCGACCACCCATGCCGGTGGATCGCAGAGTGTGTCGTGGGCCAGAGTGATGGCCCGTTCTGCACGACGCGTGTGAGCGGCATCGGGGATGTACTTGGCGAAGACGTTGTCGATAGTCCGCTCTCGGTGGGCTTGGCGCAGCGCCCGGGTCGTGGCAGCGATCTCGCGGTCGATTGCCTGCCGCTCCCCATCGACTGTGGCTCGTGTAGCCAGCGATCCGAGGCGGTGCAGTGTCGATTTGAGTTTGCGGACCGGGTCGTTGTCGATGGCGAGTTGGTCGAGTTCGGCGAGGGTGAGTTCCTCGCGCCGTTCGGGCGTCGGCGAGATCTGGCGGAGCATGTCTATTGTTTCGAGCACGGCGTCAACAAAATCACGGCGAGACTTTGAAAGTCACG
>JANOKQ010000510.1:0-3461 GCA_031419375.1 Acidimicrobiaceae bacterium | reverse complement strand
GTGACCTGGCGACCACCGAGCGGGTGAAGGCCACCGAGCGGGCGGACGGGTTCGATCGCACGCTGTGGGAGGCGCTCGCCACGGCCAACCTGCTCGGGCTGTGCCTGCCCGAGCGCGACGGCGGCAGCGGCATGGGTGTGGTCGAACTCGCCCTGCTGGCCGAACAGCAGGGTCGCCACGTCGCCCCCGTTCCCGTGGTTGCCACGGTGGCCACGGCAATGATCGTCGCCGACCATGGCAGTTCCGAACTACGCGCCGCACTACTGCCCGGCGTGATCGACGGATCCTCGGTGCTGACGAGTGCGTTGGCCGAGCCGGGGGCCAACGACGTCTCGGCGCCGACGGTGTCCGCCCACACGACAGCGGGGGGTTACCAACTCAGCGGCTTTCGGCCGGCGGTGCCGTATGGCCAACATGCTGCGGCCATCGTTGTTGCGGGCCGGCTCGACGACGGCGGCATTGCACTGTTCGCCATCGACCCGACGACGGCCGGTGTCACCATCGAAATCGCGACCACCACCGACCGCCAGCCCGCAGCGCACATCACCCTCGACACCGTGGTCCCCGCTTCGGCCCGTTTCGGTGACCGCGAAGCGCTGACCCGGTTGCACGAGCTGTGGCTGGTCGGGTTGTGCGCAATGCACCTCGGTGTGGCCGAGGGCTCGCTGGCACTCACCGCAGCACACATCGGCACCCGCAAACAGTTCGGCAAGCCGCTGTCGTCGTTTCAAGCGGTGGGCCAGCGCGCCGCCGACGGCTACATCACCACCGAGGCGCTGCGCGTCACCACGATGAACGCCGCGTGGAGGATGGCCGCCGGGTTGCCCGCCACCCGTGACGTGCTCGTCGCTGCGTTCTGGGCGAGCGAGGGCGGCCAGCAGGTGGCGCTCGCCGGCCAGCACCTGCACGGCGGGATCGGAGCCGACGTCGACTACCCGGTGCACCGCTACTTCCAATGGAGCAGTCAACTGGCCAACACCTTGGGTACGGCCAGCTCGCATCTGGCCCGCCTCGGCGCGGTCATCGCCAGCGGCAGCGAGGTGGCCTGATGCCGGGGCGATCCTTCGCCGATGTCGCGGTGGGCGAGCAGTTGCCGTCGCTCACCGTCGCACTGACCCGCACCCTGATCGTGGCCGCAGCGATTGCTTCGCGCGACTACCAGGAGGTGCACCACGACGCCGACCTGGCCCGCGAACGTGGTTCGCGCGACATCATCATGAACATCCTCACCACGAACGGTTTCGTCGGCCGCTTCGTCACCGACTGGGCGGGACCCGACGCGATCATCGGTTCGGTCAAGGTCCGCCTCGGCGCACCCAACTACCCGGGCGACACCATGATCCTCACCGGATCGGTCACCGAGCTGCGACCCGACACCCGCAGCGTCGTGGTGGCGGTGCGCGGCGCGAACAGCCTCGGCGACCACGTCAACGCGACCGTCGAACTGGTGCTGGCATGACGGCGCTGACATGACGGTGCTGGGATGACGGTGCTGGCATGAGCAACCGAATTGGCGGTGCGTCGGCGATCGTCGGGATCGGCGCGACCGAGTTCTCCAAGGATTCCGGGCGCAGCGAGATGAGCCTGGCCTGCGAGGCCGTGCTCGCAGCGATCACCGATGCCGGCCTCCATCCGGGCGACATCTACGGGATGGTCACCTTCTCCGCCGACAACAACACCGACATCGAGTTCGCACGAATCGTGGGGATCGGGTCGCTGCGCCACTTCTGCCGCGTCCACTACGGCGGCGGCGCAGCGTGCGCAACGGTGGTGATGGCGGCGATGGCCGTGGCCACCGGCGTGGCTGATGCGGTGGTGTGCTACCGGGCGTTCAACGAGCGCAGCGGACGGCGGTTCGGTACCGGCGTGCACGACATCCCCGCCGCCGCCACCGCCGAGCGAGCCCAGTTCTCGTGGACGTCGCCCTACGGTCTGCTGACGCCGGCGAGTTGGGTGGCGATGATGGCCCGCCGTTACATGCACGACTACGGCGCGACCAGCGAGGACTTCGGCCGCATTGCAGTTGCCGACCGCAAGCACGCTGCGACCAACCCGGCCGCATGGTTCTACCAACAGCCGATCACCCTCGCCGATCATCAGGCCAGCCGGTGGATCGTCGAACCGCTGCACCTCCTCGACTGCTGCCAGGAAAGCGACGGCGCGCAGGCACTGGTGGTCGTGTCGGCCGACCGCGCTCGCGACCTGCCCAACAAACCGGCGATCATCACCGCCGGGGCACAGGGCTCGGGTCCCGACCAGTGGACGATGACGAGCTTCTACCGCGACGACATCGCCCAGCTGCCGGAGATGAAGGTGGTGGCCGACGAGCTGTGGTCGTCGTCGGGCCTCGGCCCGGCCGACATCCAAACCGCGGTCCTGTACGACCACTTCACTCCGTACGTCTTGATGCAGCTGGAGGAATTCGGGTTCTGCGATCGCGGCGAAGCCAAGGATTTCATCGCCGACGGCCGGATCGAGCTCGGCGGCGCGCTGCCACTCAACACCCACGGCGGGCAGCTCGGCAAGGCGTACATCCACGGGATGAACGGCATCGCCGAGGCGGTGCGCCAGATCCGCGGCACCAGCGTCAACCCGGTCGCCAACGTCGAACATGTACTCGTCACCGCTGGCACCGGCGTGCCGACCAGCGGCCTCATCCTGGGAGCTCAACGATGAATCCACTACTGGCCTACGAAACCCTCGATGCGATCAGCAACGAGGCCTACCGCAATGGGCCGCCACACGACCTGTACACGCTGATGCGCCACGAAGCCCCGGTGGTGAAGCATCGCGGCATCGACCCCGGTTCACCAGAGTGGTTCTGGGCCATCTCGCGCCATGCCGACGTGGTGGAGGTGAGCCGCACGTTCCAGACGTTCTCGTCGGCCCGCAAGGGCGCGCTCGTCAACCAGGAGCGCCCCGACCTCGAGATCGCGCGGATGATGATCGACACCGATCCGCCCGAGCACACCCGCCTGCGCAACCTCGTCAACCGCGGGTTCACCCCGAAGCCGATGCGGTTGATGGAGGACCACTTTCGCGAGGTGGCGGTGCGGTTGATCGACGACGCGCTCGCGGCGGGTTCGGTGGAGTTCGTCGAAGCCGTGTCGAGCGAGCTGCCACTGGTGGCCATTGCCGAACTGCTCGGCATCCCCTACGAGGACCGGCGCAAGGTGTTCGACTGGTCGAATCGGATGATCGGCGGGTCCGATCCCGACTACTCCGGCGGGGTCGGCGACGACAGCGCGGCGGCGGCCGAGCTGTACATGTACGCCAACGAGATGGCTGCCCTGCGGCGCATCGAACCGCGCAACGACCTCGTCACCACGCTCATCTCCGCCGACGGCGGCGACCAGTTGAGCGAGCACGAGTTCGACCTGTTCGTGCTGCTGCTGTCGGTGGCCGGCAACGAAACCACGCGCAATGGAATCAGCCACGGGCTCCTCGCGCTGATCGAAAAC
>JANOKQ010000509.1:0-4630 GCA_031419375.1 Acidimicrobiaceae bacterium | reverse complement strand
CGAACTGTCCGGGGTTCCCAACGACGAGGTGCCGTACCAGATCAGCCAACGCGCCGATTTCTTCGAGGAGGAAATCGGTCTCGAAACCACGTTGAAGCGGCCCATCGTCAACACCCGCGACGAACCCCACTGTGATGCCTCGAAATACCGTCGCCTGCACGTGATCGTCGGTGACTCCAACATGAGCGAGGTTGCCACCCTGCTCAAAGTGGGTACCACGGCGATCGTGCTGGCGATGATCGAGGACGACCAGATGGGCGATGACCTCACCTTGGCCAACCCGGTCGGGGCGATTCGGCAGGTGAGCCACGACACCGCGCTGCAGCGCACGGTGCTGATGCGTTCGGGGCGTCGGGCCACCGCGCTGGAGCTTCAGTGGAGCCTGCTCGAACGGGCCCGCAAGTATGAGCGTTCCCATGGCCTCGACGCCGTTGTCGAAGCGGTTGGAGCCGACGTGTTGCGACGATGGGAAGCGGTGCTCACCGGTCTCGAACACGACATCGCCAGCGTCGCCGGCACCGTCGACTGGGTCGCCAAGAAACGTCTCGTCGATGGCTTTGCGGACCGGCACTCGATCCGCCCCGGCGACGCGCGCCTCAAAGCGCTCGACCTGCAGTACCACGACATGCGCCCGGATAAGTGTCTCGCGTTGCGCGCCGGTCTGGCAACGGTGGTGGCCGCCGACGATGTACAAACGGCGATGACCGAGCCGCCCACCACCACCAGGGCGTACTTCCGTGGCCGCTGCTTGCAGAAATGGCCCGACGACATCGTTGCTGCCAACTGGGATTCGCTCGTGTTCGACATCGGCCGAGACCCCCTTCGGCGGGTACCGATGATGGAACCGCTACGCGGCACGGCCGATCACGTAGCTAGGTTGATCGATGACAGCGGTACGGCCGCAGACCTACTCAGCAGGCTCGACGCCTGACCTATCTAGTCGCACGGAGAACTGAATCCATGGCAGAGCGAACCCAGAAGCAGAAGTCCACCCCGAGCCGGGCTGATGAAGAAGTCGTCGAGGCCCCGGCGACGACAGCAACCGGCGAGAAGCTGAAGGCCGAACTCGACGATTTGCTCGACGAGATCGACGACGTACTCGAGACCAACGCGGAGGACTTCGTCAAGTCCTACGTGCAAAAGGGCGGCCAGTAGTTCATATGGCAATGCCCTTCTTCACTCCCGGTGACGACCCGGGCTCCAGCTTTCCGGATCTTCTCCGCCGCATCGGCCACGGACCGCGATCCGACGCGCTGGCCGGCCCGGTGGTGACCCCTCATGCCACCACCTGTGTGGCCCTGCGCTACGCCGACGGTGTGGTCATGGCCGGCGACCGTCGCGCCACCAGTGGCAACTTGATCAGCCACCGCAGCATGGAAAAGGTGGTCCAAGCCGATCGGTACAGCGGGGTCGCCATCGCAGGCGCGGCAGGCCCCGCAATGGAGATGATCAAGCTGTTTGCGTTGCAGCTCGAGCATTACGAAAAGGTGGAAGGCAACCCCCTCAGCCTGGAAGGCAAGGCCAATCAGCTGTCGATGATGGTGCGCGGCAACCTTCCAGCAGCGATGCAGGGACTGGTCGTGGTGCCGTTGTTCGCCGGGTACGACCTGCGCCGCCACAGCGGCCGGCTGTGGAGCTACGACGTCACCGGCGGTCGCTACGAAGAACAGGAATACGTCGCTACCGGGTCGGGCAGCCTCCACGCAGGCACCGTCATCAAGGTGGCCCACCGCCCGGCGATGACCCGCGACGAAGCAGTCGACCTGGCCTGCACCAGCCTGTGGGAAGCCGCCGACGCCGATTCCGCCACGGGGGGTCCCGATCCGCTCCGCGGCATCTATCCGGTGGTTGCCACCATTACCGAACAGGGCTGGGTGCGCGTCGACGATGCCGAGCTCGCCGCTCGCTACGAAGCGATTGCCGAGAAGGTGAGAGCCCGATGAGCATGCCCTTCTACGTCGCCCCCGAACAGGTGATGAAAGACCGCGCCGACTACGCCCGCAAAGGCATCGCCCGAGGTCGAGCGCTCGTCGCGGTGCGGTACCTCGATGGCATTGCGCTGGTTGCCGAGAACGCGTCGAACACGTTGCGCAAGATCAGCGAGATCTACGACCGCATCGCCTTCGCCGGCGTCGGCAGGTACAACGAGTTCGACCAACTGCGCGTCGCCGGCGTTCGCGCCGCCGACCTGAAGGGTTTCCAGTACGCCCGCGACGATGTCGATGCGCGCAGCCTGGCCAACCAGTACGCGCAGATCCTCGGCCAGGTGTTCACCCACGAGATGAAGCCGATGGAGGTGGAGATCCTCGTCGCCGAAGTCGGCATCGAGTCCTCCGGCGACCGGTTGTTCCACATCCTCTATGACGGCACGGTGATGGACGAGCAGCGATTCAGCGTGCTCGGCGGCGACGCCGAATCGATCACCACCCGCTTCAAAGAGGTGCAGCTCGATGTCGACGGCGTCGAGCTGTCGGCGGCGGTTCGCGCCGCGACCAGCTCGCTGAGCGGGCCCGATCGCACACTGCAAGCCGAAGATCTCGAGGTTGCCGTACTGTCGCGATCGAACGGGCGACGCTGCTTTCGCCGCCTTGACGACACCGAGGTGGCGAGGCTGCTCGCCGGATGAGGAATGCGGACCGTGTCGTTTGACCCCCCTTCCGCACCCGTCGGCGCCCCGGTGCCCGAGCTTGCCAGACGTGTCGATCTCAACGCCGACGTCGGGGAGGGGTTCGGGCGTTGGGTCCTCGGCGACGACGGGGCACTGATGTCGGTGATCACCTCGGCCAACGTTGCCTGCGGCTACCACGCCGGTGATCCTCGGGTGATGCGTTCGACGTGCCGGCTGGCGGCGCACCACGGGGTGGTGGTCGGCGCACAGGTCAGCTACCCCGACCTTGCCGGCTTCGGGCGTCGCTTCATCGACATGTCTCCGGCTGAACTGACCGACGCGGTGCTCTACCAGGTTGGGGCGCTCGAAGCGATCGCCCGAGCTTCGGGTACTGCGGTGCGCTACGTCAAGCCACACGGCGCGCTCTACAACACCATCGTGCACCACGAGCGCCAGGCGGCCGCGGTGGTGGAGGCGATGATGGCGCATGGCGGGCAGCTTCCGTTGATGGGGCTCCCCGGTTCGGCAGTCAACCACGAGGCAGACCGGCGTGGCATTCAGTTCGTCGCCGAGGGTTTCGCCGACCGGACCTACACCGACGAGGGCCTGCTCGTATCGCGGACCGACCCCGCGGCGTTGCTCAGCGATGTCGCCGAGGTGACCGTGCAGGCACAGCGTCTGGCCGGTTTCGGGGTCGACTCCATCTGCGTCCATGGCGACACTCCCGGTGCGGCGGCGATGGTGGTGGCGGTCCGAGCCGCGCTCGAGGCAAGCGGGTTCGAGCTCGTCTCGTTCCTCGACTGAGGCGACGCTGGTGAGCAGTCGGCCTCCGCTCACGGGAATGCCGCGGCTGTTGCCCTACGGTCCGACGGCGGTGCTGGCGGAGTATGCATCGGTCGATCAGGTGCTCGCTGTGGCGCAGCGTCTGCACACCACCAGGCTCGATGGCGTCCTCGATGGTGTCATCGACGTAGTCCCCGCGGCGCGCACCGTGCTGGTCACCTACGGCGCCGACGTGGACATCGGGCTGTTGCACCGGCTGCTGGTCGAACCGGTGGATGTCGTGGCCGATCCCGCAACGGCGCATCCGCCCGGACGCCACACCGTGATCGAGGTGGTGTACGACGGGTGCGACCTCGATGCGGTGGCCGACGCCCGCGGCCTCAGCGTGGACGAGGTTGTCGAGCTTCACTGCGGCGTTGTCTACACCGCTGCGTTCTGCGGGTTCATGCCCGGTTTCGCATACCTCACCGGCCTCGATCCCCGCCTGACGATGCCGCGGCGCGACGTGCCTCGGGCGCGTGTGCCAGCGGGCTCGGTCGCCATCGCCGACAACTTTTCAGCCGTGTACCCGGCGGTGAGCCCGGGAGGATGGAATCTGCTCGGCCATACCGATGCAGTGATGTGGGACGAAGCCAAGGCGACGCCGGCGTTGGTGGTGCCTGGTTCGACCGTCAGGTTCGTCCCCCGATGACCGAACGTCGAGCAGCGCGCGCAGCGGGCCAAGCGATGACCGGGTTGGCTATGACCGGGTTGGCGAGGCTTGCCGTGCATTCGTGGGGAGTGGCTGGGTCGGTGCGCGATGCCGGCATCGTCGGGCGTGCCGGGTGGGGCGCACCGCGCGGTGGCGCCGCTGACGTGTGGTCGCTCGGGCTTGCCAACCGACTCGTCGGCAACATCGCCACGCTCGCTGCGTTCGAGACCTCCGGCGGCCTCGACGTGGAGGTCCTCGGTGCCGCAGTGCTCGCCGCCGTCGCCGGCGCCGAGGCCGACATCACCGTTACCCGCGGGCCGGCCGTCGCTTGGGGCACGCCGACCGTGCTCCCGGTCGGGGCCCGCCTACGGATCGTTCGCTGCCGTCGCGGGGCGCGCACCATCGTCGCCGTTCGCGGCGGCCTGCTCCCCGGCGCTCATGGCGATGACGCTGATGACGTCGATGACGGCGATGACGGCGATGACCTCGATGACGTTCTGGTCGCCGTTGGCCCTGATCCGGGCGCAGCGGTGTCACTCATGCCGGCC
>JANOKQ010000508.1:0-2549 GCA_031419375.1 Acidimicrobiaceae bacterium | reverse complement strand
CATTGTCATTACCGTGTGCGACGGCGCAGCGGCCGAACAGTGCCCCTACTGGCCCGGCAGTCCAGTGAAGGTCCACTGGGGATACCCGGACCCCTCGAACGCGCTTGAACAGGACAAGAAGAACGCTTTCGAGTTGACTCGGCAAGCGGTCGGCTACCGCATGCTGCAACTCCTGCAGCTGCCTCTGGAGACGATGGACAACGCCGAGCTTCAGAAGGCGCTTACGAAGATTTCAATCGCATGACCACGCCCGTTCATGCTCCACGGAAGCTCCTCGCAGAGGCGCTGGGGACAGCGCTGCTGCTGACGGTCGTCATTGGCTCCGGCATCATGGCCGAGCGCCTATCCGGCGGAAACGTCGCCGTCGCTCTGCTTGCGAACACCTTGGCGACGGTCGGTGGGCTCTACATCCTCATCGAGGTGTTTGGTCCCATCAGTGGGGCGCACTTCAATCCTGCGGTCTCGCTGGTCACGGCCTTTCGAGGCGAACTTGTGTGGGCCTTGCTCGCGCCCTACGTGTTGGCACAGCTGTTCGGCGCAATGTTGGGAGCCTGGCTTGCGCATGCCATGTTCGACATGACCATCCTCCAGTTTTCCGCGAAAGTGCGCGGTGGCCCGGGGCAGTGGTTGGCGGAGGCTGTCGCTACCTTCGGGCTTCTTTTGGTCATCTTGCGCGCTCCCGCAGGTCGTGTGGCGGCCATGGTGGCGGCTTACATCGGGGCAGCGTACTGGTTCACGGCTTCCACCTCGTTCGCCAATCCAGCCGCCGCGTTCGGTCGCATGTTCAGCGACAGCTTCGCGGGGATCGCTCCGGCGAGCGCGCCGGCCTTCGTGATTGCCGAACTGGTTGGGGCTGGACTGGCCGTTGCCGTCAACCGGTTTTTCGTTGGCGCTCCAGTTGCGCCCGGTGCGATCACGGCTACCAGAGAGCCTCGGAATGTTTGAATTCGTCATCTTTCACAACCCCGAGTGCGGCACCTCGCGCAATACGCTGGCGCTCATTCGCCACGCCGGCATCGAGCCCGTAATCATCGAGTACCTGAAGTTGCCTCCGTCCAAGGCGAAGCTCAAGGAACTGCTCGCTGCGATGAGTATCGATGTTCGTCAGCTACTTCGAGAGAAGGGCACGCCCTTCGGCGAACTGGACCTGGGCAACCCGAAGTGGACGGACGAGCAACTGCTGGACTTCATCGGCCAACACCCGATCCTCATGAATCGGCCGGTCGTGGTCACGCCGCTCGGCACCAGGCTGTGCCGGCCATCGGAGGCAGTTCTCGAGCTGCTGCCGGTGGGAAAACTGCCGCCCTTCACCAAGGAAGATGGCGAGCTCGTCGAAGACTCCGGAGCACGGCGTGCCTGAACTGGACCCGACGTTTCCCGCCCTTGATCCCGACCTCTTCGACATCCCCGATCAGGAGCGACTGGCCGTTCGCGAGCCGTCGAGGCACCGCCCAAGGTTCTTGATGCTCTACGGGTCGTTGCGCGAGCGCTCCTACAGCCGCCTGCTCACGTTTGAGGGCGCGCGCTTGCTTGAGGCGATGGGCGGTGAGGTGAGGATTTTTGACCCTACGGGTTTGCCACTGCCGGACGGCGCACCGGAGAGCCACCCGAAGGTTCAGGAGCTGCGCAGCCTGGCCGCTTGGTCCGAGGGCATGGTCTGGTGCTCGCCTGAGCGCCATGGCGCCATGACCGGCATCATGAAGGCGCAAATCGACTGGATCCCGCTCAGCATCGGCGCCGTGCGCCCCACGCAGGGCAAGACGCTCGCGGTGATGGAAGTATCCGGCGGCAGCCAGTCTTTCAACGCTGTCAACCAGCTGCGTGTACTCGGACGCTGGATGCGGATGCTGACCATTCCGAACCAGTCGTCGGTCGCCAAAGCATTCAACGAATTCACGCAGGACGGCCGCATGAGGCCATCGGCCTTTTACGACCGCGTCGTCGACGTCATGGAGGAGCTGTTCAAGTTAACGCTCCTGACGCGCGACGTTGCGCCGTACTTGGTAGACCGCTACAGCGAACGCAGGGAGAGCGCCGAGGAACTCTCGAAGCGCGTCAACCAGCGCGTAATCTAGGCTCAGGCGGCACCTTCGCCGACTCGGCGCGCCGCCCGCTCGACGAGAAGGACAAGCTGCAGCAGCAAGGGGCTGACCCGGTTCGACGTGCGCCTTCCCCTCCATCCCTCGCCGGTGACAACTGCGACCGGAACGCAGCACCGGTCCGCGTGAGCCTCCGCATGGAAGCCTCCTTTGTCGAGGATGACGAACTGCTGCGCGAATCACTCGCCGAGCGCTGCCGAATCAAGGGTCTGCCCTTCGAGTGGTTTCGCTAAGCCGGGGCGGCTCAGCTCGCGATCAAACGCCGGCGCTTCGGGCGTTGTGCTGTGCGACCTGCGGCTACCCGAATGTTGGGGGCCGAGTTGTTTGAAGCGCTTGACGCGAAGGTCTGTCGCCGCAGATCACGGGGAGTCGGTTGTGTTTCCAACTGCGGTTGCCTTGCCAGTCCCAGGACCAGGCGTTGTTTCCGTTGATGTAGCCGCGGTTTCGGGA
>JANOKQ010000507.1:0-2497 GCA_031419375.1 Acidimicrobiaceae bacterium | reverse complement strand
CGTCAGAAAGGCGTCTCCATGCGGTTCATCTTCCAGTATCCAGACTTCCACGGCACCGACGGGGACATGCTCGACGCGGGGCCGGTCGCCGAGCTGGCCGTCACGGCCGAGCGCAGCGGCTGGAAGGGCTTCTCGTTCACGGAGCACCCGGCACCCACCGAGAAGTGGCTGCAAACGGGCGGCCATCAGAGCCTCGACCCCTTCGTCGCGCTCTCGCACGTGGCTGCGGTCACCACCGAGTTGAAGCTCCTCACGTACCTCGCGGTGCTGCCGTACCGGAACCCGTTGTTGCTCGCGAAGTCGGCCGCCACGGTCGACAAGCTGTCGAACGGCCGCTTCATCCTCGGCGTGGGCACCGGTTACCTGAAAGCCGAGTTCTTCGCGCTCGGGGTCGACTTCGATGAGCGCAACGAACTGTTCGACGAGGCCCTCGACGTCATGCCCATGCACTGGTCGGGCGAGCCGTTCGACTACGAGGGCAAGCACTTCAACGCCCGCGGCACAATTGGGCGCCCGCGCCCCGTGCAGATCCCGATCCCGATCTGGATCGGCGGCAACGCCAAGCTCACGCTGCGCCGCGTCGCCGAACGCGCTCAGGGCTGGATGCCGCTCACGGGCCCCGCCGGCATGTTCTCGACCGTGCGATCCCCGGAGGTCACCTCTGCCGACGACATCCTCGCTCGACTCGAACTGCTGAAGGAGTACGCGGGCGACCGATTTGGCGAACTCGACCTGACGATCGCGTACACCGACCCGACCGTGTACGACCTCAGCACCGATGTCGAGCGGCACCGCGAGCACCTCGGCAGGTTCGAGGAGATCGGCGCCACCTGGATCGTGGTGCCGGGCCCCACTGAACAGGCGCCCATCGCGAGCGACTTCGTGCTGGGCTTCGCGGAGACCTACTTCACGGAGCCGACATGAGGGGCGCATCATGAGCAACTTCTTCCAGGACTACTTCGCCGCGTGGGATCGGCTCGATCTCGATGGCGTGCTCGGGTACTTCACCGATGACGTCGTCTACGAAGACACCACGATCAAGCACGGCGCGTCCGGCGTCAAGCAGATGCGCAAGTTCGTCCAAGCCTCGTTCGACAACGTGCCTGACGCAGCCTTCGACTACATCGGCCATGTGATGACCGATTCCGACTTCGCAGTCGAGTGGGTGATGCAACCGATGAACGTGCGCGGTGTATCGATCGGCAAGCTGCGCGACGGCAAGATCTGCGAGCAGCGCGACTACTGGAACGGAGCTGCGTTCGCGGTTCCCAACACGTGACGGGCCACGTCGTCCAGTGGTGCTTCCACACCACCGCGATGGTGGCCGGCTACGAGCGGACGCGCGACGCACTGACCCGCCTCGTCGGGTTGCGCGTGCTGGAGGACAGCCGGATCGAGGACCCCGCAATCGGTCGCCGTGGTGGCATGGCGTGGGTGGGCGACAACATCATCGAGATCGGCGAGCCGATTGTCGCCGGTGGCGCCGTCGACCGGTTCGTCAGCCGCTTCGGATCGCACATGAGCTCGATCGCCGTGCAGGTCGCCGACATCGACGCGACCGTCGAGTTCCTCGCCGAGCACGGTGTGCGGGTGGCGTCGCGAATCGATGGTCACATCGTGTTCACCCACCCCGGTGACACGGCCGGCATCGTGATCGAGTGGTTCGGCACCGAGGAGCCGCTCGACCCGCGCTTCGGTGCACCGATGCCGCCGCCGATCACCGCCCCGGTGCTCCGGGTCGAACGGATGGCGTTCGGCGGTGCCGTGGTCGACGATCCGGTCGCCGCCGCCCGCCGCCTCGCCGAACTGTTCGGCCACGGTGTGTCGTTCGTCGACGAGCACGCGCCCCCGGGTTCGCCGATGGCCGCAGTATCGATGGGTGACGTGCAGCTCGCGCTGTACCCGATCCCCGCTGCCGACGAGAGCGAACGGCTGTGGGCCTGGCGCTACGACCGCGCCCAGACGTGCAACATGGGCCTCCAGGTTGCCGGACTCGCCGCCGCTCGACGCTCCCTCGCCTCGGCCGGCATCGCCGTCCACCGTGACGAAGCGCACCAACTCGTGATCGCCCCTGACGTCACTGGCGGCGTCACCCTGGTGATCGTCGATCAGCTCCTCGCAGGCGATCCTCGCCGCTGACGCCGAGCTGCCGCGCAAGATCCCTACTTCGCAGGTGGTTTCCTGACAGTATCGTCGAACGATGGCCCTCACCCGAAAGTCAGCCAGCACTGCGAGCAACGGTGAGTCGTACTTGACGCCCGCCGCGCTCCGACAGCCTGCCGATGCACTCGGCCCACGCGCCCAGCGCACCATCACCTCAATCATCAAGGCCACCCGCGAGGTGTTCCTCACCCGCGGCTACTCGGGCACCACGATCGACGAGATTGCCCGCCTCGCCGACGTGTCACGCGCCTCGTTCTACACCTACTTCCCCTCGAAGCGCGAGGTGCTACTCGCCGTCGGCGCACACGCCGCAAGCGAGGCCGAGCGGATGATC
>JANOKQ010000506.1:0-7935 GCA_031419375.1 Acidimicrobiaceae bacterium | reverse complement strand
GGCTGGCAACGTCGCCCACTGTGCGATCGTCACCTCGTACGACGCGGCAGGTGGCGAGCAACAGCTGATCGACCTCGGTCTGCTGGTGCCGTCCGACGCGGCGCTGGCGATCGTGCGTCAGGCCGCGGCCGACTGCGGCATCGCTGCCGAAACGATCGACGCCGCGATCGCCGCTCAGTTCGGTTGATTCCGGCCGGGCCGCTATGCGGCCGCGAGCTTGAGCAGGTAGCCGGCATGGTCGGTGTTGTCCCACACGATGATGCGGTAGGTGCCGGCCACCGGGGCCGTGAACACACCCTGGGCGTCCAAGCCCCCCATGCCGAGGTTGGAATCGTCCACGAAGTCCGTGTCCGGCCGGAAGTCGGCACCCAGCGCCAACACCGAGAAGCTTGGATCACCAACCGCCGAGGCGACCGTGATCTCGACCGACTGGAGCGCGGCGAGATCGACCGTGTACACGTCCTGAAACTCGAGCGGATCGATCGTCCCAAATCTTTGCTCGCCTATCTCCACCGCGGCTGTGTCGTCGGTGTCCTCGACGAGCTGGAAAGGCCTGGTCGAGGTGACTGCCACGTCCAACGTCTCGTCGAGGTCGAGCCGGGAGAGCCAGACCGACGCACGGGCATCGGCAGGAACCTCGAACACGTAGCTGCCCTCCGCGGTGATGTCGAGCAGCTCGTCGGCACCGTAGGCGCTCTCAGCCTCGGCAACCGCGATGCCGTCCATGGCCGCGTACCGGTTCAGCCAGTTCCGCGAGGTCAACCCGGTGCCATCGTCGAAGTACACCTCGAGACCAACTTGTGTTGTCGGATCGATGAACCCTCCGAGTGTGACGGTGACCTGCTCGGTGGTTGTCGATGGGGCGAGCTGGAGGACGGCCGAGCCCACGAAACCGGGCAACTTCGCGGTCGCCGACGTGGTGTCGCCATCGACGAGCGGCTGCCACGGCTGCCCGCCTTGCAGAAGGTGACCGAGTCGCTCGCTGACATCTTCGATCGACAGCGCCAGCGCGAACGCCTCGTCGAGGCTCATCCCGGAGATGCCGATCACCTCACCGTGCTCGTCGACCAGCGCGCCACCTGATTGACCGCCGGCGATATCGGCGTCGGTCTGAATGTAGGTCTGGTCGAAGTCGTCGACGTTGCGCAGGCGGCTGATGATCCCCGCGGCGATTGCGGGCGACGGGGACGACTCGGTCTCGCTCGGATATCCGACGAGGTACACCGCATCGCCCGTGCCGAAACTGTTGGTGCTTGCCGCCAGCGGAGCCGCTGGCACAGCAGTGGCGAGCGGGCCGAGCACCGCTAGGTCGGCATCGAAATCGACGCCGACCACGGGGACATCGACCTCTGCAGAGCCATCGGGCGGTGTCACATCGACGGCGTTGAACGGGGTGATCACATGGGCGTTGGTGAGCACATAGCCGCCGTCAAGCATGATGCCGGTGCCGCTTGCAAACTCGGTGGAGATGAACACGATCGATGGGCCCACCTTGGCCAGGACATCCTTGGCGTTGAGCGCCACATTCGCTTCCGGGGTCGAGGCGGTTTCGGACGCGGTCGGCGCGGGCGCGTCGGTCGTCGTGGTCGGTCCGGCTGTCGCAGGGTCGGTGTCATCCGCTGGGCCGGTCACCTCGGTCGCCCGAATGCTGGACACGCCCGAATCGATGCTGCACGCGACCGCAGCCTGGAAGGCAATCGTGGCGAGCGCAGCGGCAACCAAACGGGATCGGTGGGACATGACCGAACTGTACGCACAGCGGCAATCGCCGCCCGGGGTGTTCGACCCGGAATGAGCCGAATGGACTAGCCCTGCAGAGCGGCGAGGATGTCGCTTGCGGCCAGGTTGCGATCGTCGGCGAACGCGGACCTAGCAGCGTCGCCGCCGAGCAACACCGCGGCGGCCGTACCGATTGCGGCTTGCAGGTCGCGGATGTTGCGCGGAGGCGGGAAGTATTCGTCCTCGTCGGTGATCCGCACGTGCTCCACGCCGTCACGTGGTGCGAGCCTGGTGAGCACTGCCTCGACGAGCTCTTCTGGGGCTGACGCGCCGGCGGTCACGCCGACCACACCGGCAATGTCGTCGGGCAATTCTGCGGCATGGTTGATCCGGTACACGCGGGGCGCTCCCGCCTGAATGGCAAGGCGTTCCAGTGCCCGGGTGTTGGACGAGTTGGCCGAGCCGATCACCACGATTGCGTCGCAGCGGGGGGCGATGGCCATCAGCGCCGACTGGCGGTTGGTGGTCGCGAAGCACAGGTCACTGCGACCCGGCATCCAGGTACCGGGGAAGCGGACCTTGACCGCCTCGGCCACCTCGTGCCAGTCGCGGTGCGACAAGGTGGTCTGGGCCAACAGCGCGACCGGCTCGTCGAAGCTGGGCAGCGCGGCCACCTCATCGAGGGATTCCACCCGGCTGATCGAATCGGGGGCGACCGCGATGGTGCCGACCGCTTCCTCGTGGCCCTCGTGGCCGACGTACACGATGCGAAATCCCTTGCCGGCGCGCACCTTCACCTCGTGGTGCACCTTGGTGACGAGTGGGCACACCGAATCGACCACGTAGCTGCCGCGGGCACGGGCCGCGGTGACCACCTCGGGGGCCGAACCGTGCGCCGAGAGCATGATCGGGCTTCCCTTTGGGACGTCGGCGATGTCGTCGACGAACACCACCCCCAGCGCCTCGAAGCGCTCCACCACGATCTGGTTGTGGACGATCTCGTGGTAGCAGTAGACCGGTGCCGGAAACGACCGCACCATCCAAGCGAGCGCCTTGATGGCCATCTCGACCCCCGCACAGAAACCACGTGGTTGGGCCAGCAGCACCCGATCGACATCCACGCAGGCAGGCTATCGGCGCGGTGTTGTGGGAGCGGTCGCGCGAGCCAGCGCCGATAGCCTGGGAACCCATGTCAGCTCCGGTGGTGATCAGCGTTGCCGCAGGCTCGCCCGCTGATCGGGCTGGCCTGTGCATCAGCGACGAGATCGTCAGCCTCAATGGGCAGGTGCCCCGCGACATCATCGAGTGGCGGTTCCTGGTCGATGAAGCCGAGGTGGAAATCGAACTCCGCCGCGGCGGCCTCGATCAGCGTGTTGAGATCGCCAAGGGTGCCGGCGAACCGCTCGGGGTCGAGGTGTCGAGCGCCGTGTTCGACCGGGTGCGCACGTGCGACAACCACTGCGAGTTCTGCTTCATCTACCAACTGCCCAAGGGTATGCGCAAGAGCCTGTACCTGAAAGATGACGACTACCGGCTCAGCTTCCTGTACGGCAACTTCACCACCCTGACCCGCTTTACCGAGGCCGATCTCGAACGGGTGATCACCGAGCGCTTGTCGCCGATCAACGTCAGCATCCACGCCACCGAACCGGCGCTGCGGTCACGGATGTTGAAGAACCCGCGTGGCGGGATGAGCCTGCGATGGATGCGGGCGATGCTCGATCACGGCATTGTCGTGCGCGGCCAGATCGTGTTGTGCCCCGGTGTCAACGACGGTGCTGCGCTCGATCGCACGTTCGCCGACATCTTGGACCAGTACCCCGATCTTGAATCAGTGGCGGTCGTACCGCTCGGGTTGAGCAGGTTCAACACCGAGGGCGCGATGCGCCTGCACACCGAGGCCGAAGCCAATGCGATTGTCGACGCGACCCGGGATTGGCAGGACGTGTACCTGCGTGTGCTCGGGCGGCGGATGGTGTTTGCCGCCGACGAGTACTACCTCATGACCGGTCGAGAGTTCCCCGCGGCCGAGACCTACGAGGGGTTCTCGATGCACGAAGACGGCATCGGCATGGCCCGCACGTTCGAGATGGAGTTCAACGGCTCGGCCGATTCGGTCACGTCTCCGCAACGTGGGTTCTTCGTCGCCGCCGACCTGCCGCCGAACCCCGCCGCCTACACCGGGCTCCGCTCCACTCCGGTCGCCTGCGCCTCCGCCACCGTCATGCTCACGCCCCGGCGTGGTGCACCGGTCGGGGTGTTGACCGGTTCGTTCGGGGCACAGGTGATCTCGCCACTGGTGGACACACTCGGCCGAAGCGACGTTCGTGTCATCGCCGTGCCCAACGAGTTCTTCGGCGGAAACACCGCTGTCACCGGGCTGATGGTCGGTGCCGACATCTCGCGGGTCTTGCACGGCGAGCCGGCTGGCCACCGCTACCTGCTACCCGACGTGTGCCTGTCTGATGACGGACGCTTCCTCGATGGCACCACCGTCGCCGATCTGCCCCGCCCGATCGAGATCGTGGCCACCGATGGAGCCGCACTACGCGCCGCACTGGAGATTCCCGCATGAACGCCCCCCACACCAACGACGGCCGAATGAACGACACAGGCCCGAACGAGCCCGCTGAAGGGGTCGACCCCAACCTGCCGACGGTGGTCATCGTCGGGCGGCCGAACGTTGGCAAGAGCACGCTGTTCAACCGGATCGTGGGGGAGCGGGTGGCCATTGTGGAGGACCGCCCCGGTGTCACCCGTGACCGCAACGAAAGCGAAGCCGACTGGCTCGGCAACCGTTTCACCCTCGTCGATACGGGTGGTTGGTTGCCCGATGGTGATGAGCTCGAAGAAAAGGTCAGCCGCCAGGTGGAGGCCGCGGTGCGCCAGGCCGATGTGGTGTTGTTCGTGGTCGATGCATCGACGGGTGTGTCCGACGATGATGCAGCAATCGGCCATTGGCTGCGCAAGACCGGTCGCGCCGTGCTCGTGGTCACCAACAAGGCCGACAACGACCGCCGCGAGAGCGACCGGTGGGAGTTCCTGGCGCTCGGCTTGGGCGACCCGATACCGGTCAGCGCGCTACACGGCCGCCGTGCCGGCGACCTACTCGACGAGATCGTCGCGCTGTTGCCGTCGACCGCGGGGGCCGACGCTGAAAGTGCCGTCGGTGTCGGCGACGATGGCGAGCAGTTGTGGAACCCGGCCGACCAACCGCCGCCACGAGTCGCCATCGTCGGCCGCCCGAACGTCGGCAAGAGCACGCTATTCAACCGGCTCGTCGGCGAGGACCGTGCAGTCGTGCATGACATGCCCGGCACCACCCGCGATGCGATCGACACGCTCGTCGACACCCCTGATGGGCCGATCGTGTTCGTCGATACTGCGGGCATGCGCAAGCGCGGCAAGATCGACGATGCTGCCGAGTACTACTCGATGGTGAGGGCGTTGCGGGCCATCGACGCTGCCGACATCGCCCTGCTGGTGATCGACGCCACCGAGGGCGTGACCGGGCAGGACCAACGGCTCGCCGAACGTGTCGATGCGTCGGGCTGCCCGATCGTGGTGATGCTCAACAAATGGGAGCTCATCGACGACGCCGAGCGCCGTCTCGAGATCCAGGCCGAGATCACCCGCAAGCTCAACTTCATCGGCGATGCGCCGGTGCTGAAGATCTCGGCGCTCAGCGGTAAGGGCGTGCACAAGTTGCGCCCGGTGCTGCAGGAGGCGATCACCCAGTACCACCGCCGGGTGCCGACACGCGACGTCAACAAGGTGATCGCCGCGGCCCAGCAGAAACATCCCGCAGCGCACGGCGTGAAAGTGATGTATGCGATGCAGGGTGCGACCGATCCGCCGACGTTCACGCTGTTCGTCAACCGCGAGCTACCCGCCCCGTACCTCCGCTACCTCGAGCGCAGCATCCGCGAGGCGTTCGACTTCGGCTCCACGCCGCTCAAGTTGCGCGTCCGCAAACGGACGGAGTAACGGTGCCGTTCTGCGAGGACTGCGCCAAGTACTGGACGCCGGCGTCGATGAACGACGACGGCACCTGCCCCACGTGCGGCCGCGCAGTCGACACGCCGGCGGTGCAGAGCACGATCACCGCTCGCACGCTGGATCTGAAAAAGCTCGCTGCGGGCGAATCGGGTACCGCCGACGACGAGGCGGCACCATGGCACTTCAAGTTGCTGGTGGTGCTGCTCGCGGTGTACCTCGGCTGGCGGGTCGTCCAACTCGTCGTCTGACGTGCCGGTTACTCGCTGACCCGCCACGAATTCACGGCCAGCGCCTTGGTGTCTGGCCGGTACTGCACCACAGCGCGGATCGATGTGCTCCGCCCTTCCTTCGTGGCCGTGGAGATGAGCAGCAGCTTCACGTCGACAGGGTTCGATTCGATCCCGATTGCGAAAGCGGAGGCAGAGGCGGAGGCCTGCGTGTCGAGCTTCGCTACGACGACTCCACCCAACAGTTGACCGTTGGCGGCATTGGTGATGTTGCCGAGCTCCAGTCCTGCGTACGGAGCCCACAGCAGGCCATGAATGGCGACATCGTTGTTGGATCCCGACTTTGTCTCCAGCACGAGGCCGCTGTAGCCGAGGGTGCTGGCGATGAACCCGGTACCGGCCGTGCGGAGCGCGAAGATGCTGAGGTACGTGTCGCCCTGTCGCCGGCGGAAGATCTCCAGCTCGCCGCCGTTGTCGAGGTCTAAGCGCGATGACCCACCCAAGTAGAAGGTCGCACCGCCCCGTCCGCCAGCCGCGATCGTGGTGGCCTCGTCGAGGTCTTGCCGCGGGCGGCAGGCCGCGTTGGCGAGCTTTCGGCCGTCTCCAGCGCCTCCGGGGAATCCGGCGATGAGCGTCTTGTTCTGCAGCGTGACGGTCACGTTCTGGAAGTAGTAGTCGCCGGCGCGGAAGTAGTTGTTGGCCGCGAGTGGCAAGGTTGGTGTGGTGTACTTGCCGGGTGAGAAGACCCGGCAATTGGGGTCGCTGCTGTCGGGAGCCGGATCGACGACCGTTGTCGGAGGTGTCCCTCCCGTCGGAGTACGGAACAGTCCGGTGTTCCACCGCAGGTCCGTGCACAGTGGGCCACGGAAGAACGACGGCACGAACTCCAGATACCCCGTGTCCACCTCGGGGATCGGCGTCGGCGTGTTGCAGTCAGCGGACGAGTACCAGAGATCGCCGTCTTCGATCTTCAGGCGGGCTGCCAGATCGATCCGACTCGGGTCGGCAACGTACACGGGCCCGCTGAACGTTTTCACGTTCCCTGTCGATCCGCCGGCGCCCTTGGTTGTGAAGAACGGCAGCCCAGGCGGTACGCCTTCACCGGTCACGACCACGCCCCATCCCTGGATGTCGGATATTCCGCCACCGACACGGCGACATGTCACCGCGGCCGTGGCACCGTTGATCACCGGTGGGAAGACCGTGGTGAAACCGCCGCCGGTGCCGGCCTGGGTGGTGCACAGCGTCTGGAAGTTGCGCAACTTCTCGATGCCGTAGCGAAGCCCTCCGTCGGCGGCGGCAAGCCGGTCGGCACGCTGCTCGACGACGTTGCCATAGCGGAGGTCGGCCGTGACGTAGGAGGCGAGTGACAACACGACCATCGAGCACACGATGGTGATGGCCATGACGAGCGGCAAGATGGCCCCTTCGTCACGCGACGAGCGAACGGAACGGTTCATCTGACCTCCAGGGTGACGGTGGCGTAGGGGCCACCTGCGGCGTCATGAATGGTGATGGGCCGGAAGCCGTCGGCCCACAGCTCGGACGAGCCCTGCGGATACCCGTCGAACACGACGACATAGCCGGCACCTGATGGCGAGAAGTTCCGGAACGGCTGACCATTCGGGGCACCCCTGAGTGGGCGGGCCTCGAGTCCGGTGCACACCCCCGAGGTGGTGATGCTGAGCGTGACAGCACCGGCGAGCACACCGACGCCTGTTGCGCTGTTGCCGTTCCCATCAGGCGGAGTGTTCTTCCTTGACGCAGGACTCAGCGTGGCCGTCAGCACCCGGCATGGCGCCAGGGTCGTCGTCGTTGCCGGGATCGTCGTGGTGGGAGCTGCAGTCGTGGTGGGAGCTGCAGTCGTGGTGGGAGCTGCGGTCGTCGTCGTGCCGGCTGCGACAGTCGTGGTGGTGCCGGATGGAACGGTCGTGGTGGTGGTGGTGGTGGGAACGGTGGTGGTGGTGGTGGTGGGAACGGTGGTGGTCGT
>JANOKQ010000505.1:0-3958 GCA_031419375.1 Acidimicrobiaceae bacterium | reverse complement strand
CACCAGATGCCAAATCGATCACATCCACCCGCACCACCGCGGTGGCCCCACCGAGGTCCACAACGGAGACGTCGCCTGCGGGCACCACAACAGATGGCGACACCGCTCCAACGCCAAAGTCGTCCGCCTCGCCGATGGCACAGTCATCACCTACCGACCCGACGGCACCGCCATCGCGCCACCCGAATAACCCCTGGAACAACCACGCATCAACAACCAAACCCCCACCCGGGGTTTAATTCGACGCGCCCCACATCGCGAGGCCAGGCCCACCCGTGCCGGATCGGCCAGGACGTCGATGTCGACCTTCATTGAACTGCGGGTCAGTCGAGGCGGTTGATTGCTTCGTGGTGCAGCAGGCCGTTCGAGCTGATTGCGGTGTCGTTCGCGAACGTCGCCTCGCCGTGCCGGTCAGTGAAGGTCCCCCCCGCCTCTTCGACCACCACCATCACCGCAGCGAGGTCGTACGGGGCCAGCCCGACCGCATCGACAGCGAGATCGATAGCGCCCTCGGCGACCAGCATGTGTTGCCAGAAGTCGCCAAACCCGCGTGCCCGGTAGGCATGTTGTTGCAAATGCAACAGCTCTGCGGTGAGCCCGAGGGCGTCCCACCCAGCGGCGAACGTGACTGACACCTGTGCGTCGCCGAGCTCGCCAACCGTCGATACGTGCAATGGACGTGCTGGCCCGCCGAGCACGCTGACGAATGCTCCGCTGCCGGCCGATCCCCACCACCGCCGACCGAGCGCTGGGGCCGACACCACGCCGACGACGGCACCGTGGTCGGCATGGGTGAGCGCGATCAACGTGGCCCACACGGGGATGCCCCGTACGAAGTTCGAGGTGCCGTCGATCGGGTCGATCACCCACCGCCATGGCGATGACTCGTCGCCGACGAGACCGTGTTCCTCACCGAACAGGCTGTGGCCGGGGCGGGCGGCCAGCACCCTGTCGGCGATCAGCGTCTCGGCCTCGCGGTCTGCCTCGGTGACCTCGGTGCGGTTGGCCTTCCAGTCAAGGTGGAATGTGCGGTTCTCGAAGTGCGCCAGCGTGATCGGGTCAGCCGCATCGGCGAGTGCCAGCGCCAACGCCAACTCGCCGACCAGATCGGCCAGATCGGCTGGGTCCGGTACAGCGCCCACGGGTCGGCTCAGAGGAGTTCGCGGGCGGCGGCGACGATGCCGTCGGCGTCAAGGCCGAGTGCGGCGAGGATGCGCTCGGCGTTACCTTGGGGGATGAACTTGCCGGCAATGCCCAGCACCCGCACCGGTACCGCGTGGGTGATCGCGTGGATCTGGTCGGCCGCGGTCATCCCGATCCCACCGTCGCGGATGCCGTCTTCACAGGTGACGACTGCACCGTGGCGGGCCGCGTCGGCGATCATCTCCGCATCGAGGGGCGCGCAGCAGCGCACGTCCCACAGCGTGGCCTCGACGCCGGATTCGGCCAGTTTCGTCACCGCCCGCTCTGCCGCGATCAGCATCTTGCCCACCGCGAGGATGCACACAGATCCATCGCCGACCCGAACCTGACGAGCCTGCAGCCCTGATCCGACCGCGCGCTCGTCGACGTTGTGGGCCGTGCCGCGCGGGTAGCGAATGGCAACCGGCCCCGAGTCGGCCAACGTCACCGCGTCGTGCAGCATCACCTGCAATTCTTGTGCGCTCGATGGGGCGAGCACGCGCATCCCCGGAACCTTCGACAGCATGGCCATGTCGTAGACACCGTGATGGCTGGCGCCGTCAGGACCGGTGATGCCGGCACGGTCGAGGCAGAAGACCACGGGCAGGCGGTGCATCGCCACGTCGTACACCACCTGATCCCATGCGCGGTTGAGGAACGTCGAGTAGATCGCCACAAACGGCCGCAGCCCGCCCATCGCCATCCCGGCGGCACCGGTGACAGCGTGCTGCTCGGCGATACCGACATCGAAGAACCGGTCGGGGAAGCGGGCCTGGAACGGCAGCAACCCGGTTGGGCCCGGCATTGCCGCGGTGATCGCCACCACCCGCGGGTCGGCCTCGGCTTCCTTGATGATCGCATCGGCGAAGGCCTGGGTGTACCCGGTGGGTACCGCCGGCGGAGGACCGATCGCTGGATCGAACACGGGGGCGTCGTGGAGGTGCTTTTCGTCGTCGTCTTCGGCGGGCGGGTAGCCGCGGCCCTTTTGGGTGAACACGTGCACCACGATCGGGCCCTCGGCGGACAGCTCCTCGGCGTTGCGCAGGCTCTCCTCGAGCGCCTCGAGATCGTGGCCGTCGACGGGGCCGACGTAGCGGACGCCGAGTGCTTCGAAGAACGCCGGCGGTTGCAAGAACTCGCGTACGGCAGCCTTGAACGCCTCGACCCCTTTCTCGGCCTGCGGGCCGACATAGGGGAGGCCTTGGAGGAACTGCTCGATGCGTCGCTGGCGGCGCACGTACACCGGGTTGAGGCGGATGTTGGTAAGCGTGTGCGACAGCTTGCCGGTGATCCGCGACGGCAGGCTGGGGTGCTGGAACATCGACCGTTCGGCCGGTGTGGTGGCAGCGGCCGACAGGTTGGAGATGGTTGCCGCGTACGACCGGCCGTTGTCGTTGAGCACGATGATGACCCGCTGGCCGGAGTGGCCGAGGTTGTTCAGCGCCTCGTAAGCCATGCCCCCGGTCATCGCCCCGTCGCCGATGACGGCAACGATGTGGCGGCGCGGATCGGTGCCTGCGTCGCGGGCCACAGCAAGGCCGTACGCATAGGACAACACGGTGCTGGCGTGGCTGTTCTCGATCAGGTCGTGCGGGCTCTCCTCACGGTTCGGGTAGCCCGACATGCCGTTGCCCTGGCGGAGCTGCTCGAAGCCGTTCTGGCGCCCGGTGACGATTTTGTGCACGTACGCCTGATGGCCGGTGTCCCACAGGATCGCGTCGGTGGGTGAATCGAACACGCGGTGCAGGGCGAGGGTGAGCTCGACCACGCCGAGGTTGCTGCCGAGGTGCCCGGCGTTCTCGGCGACGGCCTGCACGATGAAGTCGCGGATCTCGCCGCTGAGGTCGTAGAGCTCTGGATAGGTCATGGCCCGCAGGTCGGCGGGCTCACGAATGTCGGACAGTGCCATGGTGCGCCAACGATACCCGTGGCAGCACATCTCGGCATCGTCGGCGCCCCACCCAGGATTGCGTGAGCGCGCAGACCGATAGTCGGCCAGATCGCTCACGCAAACGCCGTGTCGGGCACGATCTGCGAGGCTTGGGAACATGAGCAGCAGCGGTGACGGTGGCACGACGATCGAGGGACATGCCGGCCAGCAGGCGGTGGCAGCGATGATGCGCTTCGGCACCGACGTGATGTTCACGCTCAACGGTGGGCACATCTGGCCGCTGTACGACGCGGCGCGCGACCAGGCGATGCGGGTGGTCGACACCCGCCACGAGCAGACCGCCACCTTCGCCGCCGAGGCGTACGCCAAGCTGACCCGACGCCCCGGCTTTGCCGCACTGACCGCCGGTCCGGGAATTACCAACGGCGTGTCGGCGATCACGAGCGCGTGGTTCAACGGGTCGCCGGTGGTGGTGATGGGCGGCCGCGCCCCCGAGCAGCGATGGGGGTCGGGCTCGTTGCAAGAGATGGATCACGTGCCGGTGGTCAGCACGATCACCAAGTCGGCTGCCACGGTGAAAGACGCGGCGCAGGCGGCGCGGATGGTGTATGAAGCGGCGGCGTTGGCGATGTCCCCGCACCGCGGCCCGACGTTCCTCGATTTCCCGCTCGACGTGTTCGGCCCGTCGGCCGGCGTGCTGCCCGAAATCGGCGACCGGGTTGGCCGGGGGGCCGACCCCGACCCTGGGGAAGTCGCCGCGATCGCATCATTGATCGCCGCGGCCGAGCGGCCGGCCTTCATCGTTGGCAGCGATGTGTACTGGGACGGCGCGTGGGATCAGCTCAGCGCCGCGGTCGAGCACCTGCGCGTGCCGTGCTTCTTCAA
>JANOKQ010000504.1:0-11823 GCA_031419375.1 Acidimicrobiaceae bacterium | reverse complement strand
TGATCGACCTGGTCGAGCTGGCCGACCACCACCTGAGCAAGTACGAATGAGCACCGGTCGGTGACGACCTCCGACCAACCTGCGTAACTCTGTCACACCCCTTTGTCATGATCGAGGGGAAGTTCAAATCGGCGATCGGTTCCACCGGCGGGTGGGCGGGAAGGAGTGGTGTTGTGACTATGACCATTGGCGACGAGCAACTCGTCGTACCGGATGCGATGTCCGACGGGGAGGTGGTGGAACGATGTCGTGCGATCGAGTTGCGGCGTCGTGCGGATCTCGCTGAACACATTCAGGTGTTGGCCGTGTTGGAACGCCGCAAGCTGTACTACAGCGACGGTCACAGGGATCTGGCCGGGTTCGGGAGAGCCGAGTTCGGTTGGGCCGATCGCGACGCGAAAGCCCATCGTGATCTGCAGCGTCTGTGCGTGCAGTGCCCGCAACTGATCGATCAACTCGCCCTCGGTCGGGTCGGCGCCGCGCAGGCATTCCTGTTGGCCCGACTGGCTCGCGCTCCGCGAGTAGGGATGTACGTGATCGAACAGATCGACGACTTCGTCGAGCAGGCGGCACGACTGTCGTTTCTGGCCTTCGAGCAGTACGTGATCGCATGGAAGTGTCTGATGGACCAAGACGGCCCCGATCCCGAACGCGCTCACCGCGACCGCACCGCATCACTTGCCCAGTCTGGGTTGTTGGGCCGGTTTGCGGTGGAGGGGCCGGCGCTGGATCACGCCCGGCTGAAGGCGTTGATGGCTGGTTTCGAGCAGATCGAGTTCGACCGTGATTGGGCTGTTGCGAGGCAGCTGTGGGGTGATGACGTGGCGGTCGACAAGCTGGCCCGCACGGCCGGCCAGCGCCGGTACGACGCGTTTCAGAATCTGTTGCAACACGTCACCTTGCCGACCCTGACCGACGCCGACCTCCAAGACAGCGCCGACACGGACTCCGACACCGACACCGACTCCGACACCGACACCGACTCCGACACCGACACCGACTCCGACACGGACTCCGACACGGGCTCCGACACGGGCACCGATAACGCTGGCGGCACCGGCACCGGTGATGGCGGCACCGGCACCGGTGATGGCGGTGCTGCACCAGCCGGGGCGGAACGTCCGTCGGGTCCGGTCGCCACGGTCGTCAACGTGGTCGTCGATGGTGACAGCTTCCTGCATGGCCTGGAACAGCTGTTGGGAACATCTGCGTTCCGGCCCGTACGTTCACCGTTCGGGCCCGATCGGGCGTTCTGCCATACCTTCGACGGTGACCCGATCGCACTGCGCGACACCGTCCTCGCTGCGCTCGCGGGCAAGGTCCGCCTCGTGCTCCGCGGTGCTGATGGTGTCCCGACCGCGATGACATCGATCACACGACTGTTCACCGGGGCGCTCCGTGATGCGGTACTGATGACCGCCACCCACTGCACCCACGCAGGCTGCATCGTGAGCGCAAGCCGATGTCAGATCGATCACCTCCGCCCGCATCACCAAGGCGGCGTCACCGACGTCTGTAACGGGGCAGTGGCCTGCGGACACCACAACCGATGGCGATACGCCGCCCACGTGACCGTCGTCCGACTCGCCGACGGCACCATCGCCACGTATCGACAAGACGGCACCCGCCTCGCACCACCCATGTAACCGACCCGCCGTCGGACACGAACCCATCGACACGGCCCCCGGGCCCACTTCGACGCGCCCGAACTTCGTTGCGCCCGCACTTCGCCGCGACGTGCGCGTGAGTTCCAGAGAGCCCAAGGTCGTGTGACAGTCAGTCCTCGGGCACCTTCACTCGACGGGTATCGAGTAGTCCGGGTCGCCGTTGAGTTGGGATGCAAGTACCGATCGGCCGCAGCCAAGATCAGTCAACGATGACGATGCGAGGTCCTCCGCCAACAGGTGCCAGGTGCCGGTCTCGTCGGCGACATTCCACACCCGGGTCGCCGAAGAAGCCGCTACGAGGAGTGTCTGGGTCAGACCAGGCACAACCATCGACAGCGCACCCGAACCAGGATCCCAACTCCAGAGCTCGGAGGACACGTCGTCGAGCCCGCCGCTCCCGAGACCCGACTCGACGACGAACAGCAGCGCTCCTGACGATTCGTCGACGACCGGGCTCGTAGAAATCGACCATCTGTCGGAGTCGGCCTTCAGGTCGGTCACTTGTGTCCACGTCATGGTCGCGATGTCCATGGTCCAGACATTGACCAGGTTGGCGAACTCGTCGTTTGCTCCGTTGACGCGCTGGGAAAGCGTCGCGATCAACAGAGAGGACGACGAGTCGAATGTGAGGCCTGAGGCAAGGAGGGCGCTCGATGGCAATGTGATCGGCGCGGCAGTCCAACCCTGGCTGCTGCTCAACAGCGACAACGTGCCGTCGGTGGATGCGGCGGCCACCAGACGCCCATCGTCGGATGTGGCAGTGGCGACGATGTCATTCATCCGGCCGCGATCGAGCCATGTGACCCCGCCGTCATCTGACACCAGGAGGGTGTCAGGACCCGCCGCGTCCACGCTCAGCGCGAGCGTGCGTAGATCATCGGAGTGGCTGAGGCTGCCGGCGGGGGAGCGGAGCGTCGAGTCCACGCCCGTCGATTCGAGCATCAGCAGCGGCCGAAGATTTGCCGCCGCCAATGAAGTGATCGAGGTCTCGGACTGAGGAACCGCTGCCACCTTCGGCTCTTGCTTGCATGCTGCGAAGGGGTAGTCGTATGGCACGACATTCTGCAGCGACGATGTGGCCACTGCAGCGTTTGGCGTCGTGGGCGCGGGAGATGGCGACTTGGACGGCACCGACGTCGAGGCGTCTGTCAACACTGTCTTCGCAGACACCGAGCGATCTATGTCGAAGCTCGTTGTGCCGGTCGATGTGGTGATCGTGAAGCTGGTGGCGTCGGCGGTCGGGGTCGTGTACCACAGACCGTTCCGGTCGGAGACCACGCTGACATCTCCGATGGTGATCGTGACGGGATTCGATGGCGATGTGAGCCCCCACAGCAGCTCAGTGTCATGCATACCTTCCAGGCCCCAACCCAGACCCGCGTTGTACGTGGCAAGATCGAGACACAAGAAGCCGGTGGAGTCATCAAGGTGGCGGACTGAACACACCTGAACGGTGCCGACAGAGTCATACACCCATATCTGACCCTGTTCGCCAAGGCGCGATGTGAACCGGAGTACGAGATCGTCGGGAACCGCACCATCTGGCAGGCCCAGATCGGCAAGCGGGTCGTCCGACGACAACGGCGCGGGCTCGTCGTCGCTCGTGTTGGTCGAATCCGTCACACCGGCAGCGTTTGGCGGCGCGGGAACCGGCTCGGCGTCACCTCCCCCCACGAACGTCAAACCAGCGACGACGAGCAGCACGGCGGCCGCCGCACCGACCACCCCCGGAAAGCCCCTCAGTCGGGACGGCACCGCCGAGTCGACCAACCCGAAGTTCGCTCGCTGCAGCTCGACGGGCACTGCATCGTCGCGGTCGTTGCCCCTGCGTTCGATCTCTTCGAACGTCAGCGGTGGTGCAGCGCGGTCAAGAACTCGACCGGCAATCTCCAGTTGGGCGATCAGGTCAGCAGGCATCAGGCACCACCAGTTCTTGTCGCAGGCGCGCAAGCGCCCGATTCAGATGCTCTCGAACAGTCGATGGATTGATTCCGAACAGCGCCGCCACCTCAGCCTGCGGCCAGCCATACCCGTGGACCAACACCACGATCGTGCGCTGCTGGCCTGACAGGCGCGCCAGCGCCGGCCACAACTCCGGCGAGAACTCAGGGAACTCCTTCGCTGCGGTCGCCAACACGTCGACCGGCAACGGTCTCGGCCCGAACCTGCGCACGGATGATTGGCCGACCCGATACAGGTAGGCAACCGGGTGACGAACCTCGGCCATCCGCTCCCAGTGCTCCCACGCCCAACTCAACGCGTCGCCGGCAGCCTCCCGCCCGTCAACAGGACCATACGTAGCAACCAGAGCACGACGAAGTCGCGGCTCAACCTGAGCGAGAAAACGCCCGAAGTCTGCCGCCCGGCCCCTCGAATCTGGATCGACCACCATCAACACTACGACCCACCAGACACACGATTCCGCGACAGACCGACGCCAACGGGGCCGTCACGAGCGCGACCCCGGCACGCCGTCACTGACGCCGAGGATCATCGCTGGCGGCTCGAGGACACGGCCCCCATTTAGCCCTTGGTGAGCAGCATCGCCCCGCCGAACATGCCGACGGCGTTGGCCCAGACGCTGACCTCGGCGTTGCTCACCTGGCGCTGGCCGCACTGGCCGCGCAGCTGGCGCACCGCTTCGATGCAGAAGTTGGCACCGTGGCGGCGGCCGACGTTGATGGCACCGCCGTCGGTGTTGGTGGGCAGGCTGCCGCCGAGGCGGGTGTTGCCCTCCATGATGAACTCCCCGGCTTGACCGGGTGGGCAGAGGCCGAGGCCTTCCAGCCATTGCAGCGTGATGATGCTGAACCCGTCGTAGAGGTGGGCGGTGTCGACGTCGGCAGGCGTGAGGTCCGTTCGGTTCCAGAGCAGCTCGCCGCAGTGGGCCGGAGAGGTGCGGACCATGTCGGGCAGCAACTCGAAGTTCATATCATGGATCGCCGACAGCGCAGAGGCCTCGACGAGCACGACCGGCTGCTTGAGGTCGCGGGCTCGTTCTTCGGTGGTGAAGATCACTGCGGAACCAGAGTCGCACGGGTAGTCGCAGTCGAAGATGCGCAGCGGCTTGGTGACGTACGGCGCGTTGAGGAAGTCCTCTTTGCTCAGCGGCGTCGTCTGCAGCGCGTCGTCGTGCATGAGCGCGTACTCACGCTGGATTTCGGCGAAGGTGGCGAACGTTTCCTCGGTCGCCCCGGTCTCGTGCATGTAGCGCTGCATCAGCAGGCCCGCCCACTGGGTGGGGGAGAAGTTTCCGTACGGCCAGCGGAACTGGGCGTCGATCATGCTCGGCTCGCCGAGCATCGCACCACCGGCGGCGAGGGCCGATGCGGGCGGCTGCTGCATCATGATCCGGAACGCCATCACGGTCTCGGCATGGCCGGCGGCCACCGCCATCGCTGCGTGATAGGCGGGGGTGATGAACGCTGGCGAGACACCGACGTTCAGGCTCCACTGCAACCGGTTGAAGCCGAGCATCCATCCGAAGTCGACCGCATCGCCGCCCCATGTGGAGGCCCCGTCGATGTCATGCGCAGCGAGCCCGGCGTCGTCGAGGGCGCGCACGGCGGCCTGTGCTGCGTGGTGCCGTTCGCTGCGCCCGGTGTTACGGCCGACGTCGGAGTAGCCAACACCGACGATCGCGACGCGTCGGCCGGTGCTGCGGCTCATGCCGCCACCGCCGGCTTGAAGACGGGGATCACATAACGGTCGGCGAGCTCTTCGAAGTCGACCTCGAGCGCCATGCCGATCTGCACGTCGGCCTCGTCGATGCCGACGAGGTTTGTCATGAGCTGCAGGCCGTCCTGCTCGGGCAGCGTTATCGTGGCGACAAGGTACGGCACCCGGTCGACGAAGAACGGGTGGAACGCCTTGAACGTCTGCGTGTAGCTGTAGAGCGTCGCTTTGCCCGACACCACTTCGCCTGCGAGGTCGAACGACTGGCACTTCCGGCACACCGGTCGCGGCATGTGGATGTAGGCACCACAGGCCTGGCAGCGCTGGATGTGTAGCTCGTGGTTGCGCGCCGCCTCCCAGAAGAAGTTCGTGAGGGGGTCGTCCGGCAGTGCGGGCGGCAACGGTGCGGTCATGTGCGGCTCTCCAGGGTTGAGGTGCTCCGGGTTACTGTGCAACACAGCTGACACTTCCGTCAACTTAGGCTCGTCGGCTCGCCGGCAGCGAAGGGGAGACACGATGACCGAGGCGCGCGACCTGGGCAAGCTGCTGTACGACACCGACGGTGCCGTGGCGCGCATCACGCTCAACTGGCCCGAGAAGGCCAACTCGCAGTCGAGCGACATGGTGCACCAGCTCGGCGAGGCGCTCGATCTCGCCGAGCACGACGACTCGATCAAGGTCGTCACGATGAAGGCGAACGGCAAGGGCTTTTGTGCCGGCCATGTGATCGCCGGGCCCGATGCCTACCCCGAGTTCGTGAAATCGGTCGAGGCGATCGGGTCGAACTGGATCGGCAGCCGCGAGTTGTTCCTGTGGCCGACGTTGCGGTTCTACGAGTTCCCGAAGCCGCTGATCACCCAGGTGCACGGCTACTGCCTCGGTGGCGGCACGTACTGGGCGTACCTCTCCGACATCACGATCGCCTCGGAGGACGCGTACTTTCAGATGCCGCTCGTGCAGGGCCTCGGATTCCCGGGCGGCGAAACGATGGTCGAGCCGTGGACGTTCATGAACCGCAAGCGGGCCGCGGAGTACCTGTACACGGCGCGCACGCTCAGTGCCGTCGAGGCCGAACGGTACGGGCTGGTGAACAAGGTGGTGCCCCGCGACGAGCTGGACGAGGCGGTCCAATCGATGGCCCAGCACATCGCCCGGGCACCGCTGTCAACGCTGATGGGCACGAAGTCGCTCCTGATCCGGGCGTGGGAACAGATGGGCATGCGCCAGCACCTGCAGCTCTCGGCCGACGTGATGTCGATCCTCGAAAAGACCTCCGATGCCCACGAGTTCCGGATGAACCTGATGCAGTCCGGCAAGTTGCCTCGCGACGTCACCTGACGCATGGGCCTTCCCCGTCTCACGGGACCCTCGTGACCGTCGTGACCGGAGAGGTCCGGTCGGCGCGGTTCCCCGCGTTCAGGCACCGGAACTTTCGCGTGTACGCGATCGGGCAGCTGGCCTCCATCGGGGGCACCTGGCTCCAGAACGTCGCTCTCGCGTGGCTGGTGCTCGAGCGGACCGGTAGCGGCGCCGCGGTCGGTCTGGTCAGCGCTTCGCTGTTCGCGCCGTCGCTGCTGTTCGGTGCGTGGGCCGGCGCGATCGCGGACCGTTTCGATGCTCGCCGCACGATCATCGCCCTCCAGTTCGTGCTCGGCGCGCAAGCGGTTGCACTGGCGGCGCTCGTGTTCGCAGGGGCGGAGGAGCTGTGGTCGCTCGTTCTGCTCGCGTTGTGGAACGGCATCGGCGGCACGTTCGATCGGCCGATCCGCCAGACGTTGATGAACGAGCTCGTCGGCGACGCCGAGCTGCCGAACGCGATCGCGACGAACAGCGCGCTCGTGCAGCTCGGCCTGATCGTCGGGCCGGCGATCGGTGCGGTGCTGATCGAGACCGTCGGCATCGCCTGGTGCTTTGCGGTGAACGCCGGCACCTATGTGGTGATGATCGTGGCGATCTCGGCGATCCGCCCGGCCGAGATGATCGAGCGACCGCGGGCCATCGGGGAGCACGCCTCAGTACGCGCCGGGGTCGCCTACCTACGCGGCCACCATGACGTGCAGATGATGCTGATCGCGCTCGCGTTGGCGTCCGTGTTCGCCTACCGGATCGAGGTGCTGCTGCCCCTGCTCGCGAAGGACCTCGGCGGTGATGCAGGGCTGTTCGCCACGATGACGGTGGTGCGCGGCTTCGGAGCGCTCGCCGCGGCGCTGTTCATGGCGAGCCGGTTCGGGTCGCCGAGCGTGACGTTGTTCGGGCGAGCGCTCGCGCTGATGGCGGTGTCGCTGTGCGTGATGGCGGTGCCGGTCACGTGGATCGCAGTGGTCGCCGCGTTCCCGGTCGGCGTGGGCCTGATGTTGAGCATGGTGTGCACCCTGTCGCTCACGCAGCTGTGGGCCGGCGCCGAGTACCGCGGCCGTGTGGTCGCGATCTGGTTCGTGGTGCTGAGTGCCGGCATCGTGGTCGGTTCGCTCGTCGTCGGCGCCCTCGCCGATCTCATCGGCCCAGCCGAGACCACCGCCCTCGCCGGCGTGACTCTGATCGGCCTCGTCGCGTTCGTTCGGAAGACGATGACCGACGCGTCGCAGTGGTAGGTAGGGTCGGCGTTATGACCTCCAGTAGCGCGACCGGGGATCGGCGGCTCCCGTTCGCCGGTGCGACGAACTTCCGAGACCTCGGGGGATACGCCACCCGCCACGGCGGCGTGACCCGGTGGGGGAAGGTCTTCCGGTCCGACGGGCTGCAGCACCTGACTGACGACGACATCGCCAACTACGCGAAGCTGGGCTTACGGGTGGTGTACGACCTGCGGCGCGACGACGAACGCGAGCGGCTGCCGAACCGTGTCGCGTCGGTCGGGCTGTGCATCATGACCCCGGTCAGCGAGGCCGGCATCGAACCGTTCGATCGCGCTGGCGCCGTCAATCAGCGCGCCGGCGAGCGCTTGCTGCGCACCATGTACGGCCACATGCTCGAGCACTCGGGCCGCGTGATCGGCACGATGTTCGGTGGTCTCGCCAACGAAACTGGTTTGCCGGCCATGTTCCACTGCCACGCCGGTAAGGACCGCACCGGTGTGGTGGCGGCGTTACTGCTCGAAGCGCTCGGAGTCGAGCGCGAGACCGTGCTCGACGATTACGAGCTCACCGCCACGTATCGACGACGCGAGCACCAGAACGAGTCGTTCGAACGGATGGTGGAGGGCGGCATGGCACCAGAGGCCGCCGCCGGAGTGCTCGGAGCGCCTCGCTGGGCGATGGAGGAGACGCTCGCCCAGCTCGACGATCAGTTCGGCGGCATTGAGGCGTACCTCCTCGGTCCGGCGGGGCTCGCCATCGACACGATTTCCCGCCTCCGTCGGCAACTCGTCGAGTTTCCGGGATCAACCGGCTGATCCCGGCACAGCATCCAACTCCCCGGCGCTCAGTAGATGTTCGCGGTGCCCCCACCGTCGAGGTGCATGTTGACCCCGTTGACGAAGTCGGCGACCGGGCTCGCCAGGTACGCGACAGCGCAGGCGATGTCCTCGGGCTGACCGATGCGGAGCACGGTCTGGCCGGTGCCCTTGAGGATGTAGTCGGCGGCTTGCTGGATGTCGTCCCAGCCGCGCTTGGCGGCGAACTTCCTCAGGAAGTCCGCGAGACCCTCGGTCCAGATCATCCCGGGTGTCACCGTGTTGACCGTGTTGCCGGTGCCTTTCAGCGCCTTCGACAGGCCGAGCGACATTGCCAGCATCGCCGCCTTGGCAGCCGCGTAGTCGGGCTGCGCGGAGGTTGGCATGGTGCCGGCCATGCTCCCGATCTGGATGATGCGACCCCAGCCCCGCTCCTTCATGCCAGGCGTGAGGCGGTGGGTGAGGCGGGCGGCCGCCATCACGTTCTTCTGGTAGGTGTCGAGCCATGCCGACAGGTCGGTTGTGAACCATGACGGATTCGCCACCTCGGCACCACCGCCGGCGTTGTTCACCAGGATGTCGATCCCGCCGAACGCGGCGAGGGCGGCCTCGCCCACGGCGGAAGCGCCGTCGTCGGTCGCCAGGTCGCCGAGTGTCGCAGCCACCTGCGCTCCGGATGCCTCGAGCTCGGCTCGAACCCGTTCGGTTCGCTCGGCGTTGCGGCCGTGAACGACGACGAGGGCACCCTCGGCTGCGAGCACCTTCGCAATACCGGTGCCGATGCCCGAGCTGCTGCCCGTGACGAGTGCGCGTCTACCTGCGAGACGGAGGTCCATCGGATCCTCTTTCTGATCGGGTTCTGATCGGGTTCCGATCGGATGCGGCGCTGTGCCGGGTATCTCACCGGGTTTGGCGGGCTGCGGGCTCGCATTCTGACACAAGTGTCAGGTACGGTCACGAGTCTGGGCGCTGATGCCATTTCGTGTCGGATCAACGCCGCGTCCAGATCTGCGAACGGAGCGCGAGATGACCGTCGAACGGTTCCCTGTGGAAGCCAGCCACATCCTGATGTTCGCCCGCGCGATCGGCGACGAGAACCCCGTCTACACCGACCCGAGCTCGCCCGAGGCGACCGAGTTCGGCAACGTCATCGCGCCGCCGACGTTCACGATGGCGGGGGCTCAGTTCGACCCCGACAACGTGCTGCTGCCCAAGATCGGCCAGCCGTGGTTCGGGTCGGCTAAGGAGCCGTCGGGTGCCGAGATCACGAGCACCGGCCGCCTCCACGCCGAGCAGCACTTCGAGTACCACCGCCCGCTGGTCGCCGGCGAGGTGCTCACCACGGTGGAGCGGGCTGGCACCACGTGGGCGAAGCAGTCCAAGCGCGGTGGTTCGCTGCTGTTCGAGGAGAAGTTCATCGACTACCTCATCGCCGGCACGGGCGAGCTCGTGGTCACGGCCCGGTTCGTCAGCGTGCAGCCGTCGCAGGCCGTCGAGGCCGACTAAGTGACAGATCAAAAAAGGAGCACATCATGGTACTGAGCGCATCAACGCTGCACGTCGGCGAGTCACGTCAGCAGGTCGTGCTCGAAAACATCCCGCGCACCCGGCTCGTCATGTACGCCGGCGCTTCGGGCGACTACAACCCGTTGCACACCGACGAGGTGTACGTCACCCAGGTGGCCGGCTACCCGACCGTGTTTGCGCACGGCATGCTCAGCATGGGTGCCACCGGCAAGCTGCTCACCGACTGGGTCGGCAACGGCCGGCTCACGAAGTACGGCGTGCGGTTCGTCAACCAGGTGTGGCCGGGGGAGACCCTCACCGCCGCGGCCACGGTCGAGGCGATCCGGGAGGAAAACGGTCAGCACTTCGCCGACTTCACGGTCACCACGGTGAACCAGGACGGCAAGCCGGTCGTCACCGGTTCGGCCACCGCCAAGATCGACCCCTGACCCGCTGGTCATCAGGGCCGGTCGTTTCGGCTCGATCGTGACAAGGGCGTGCGAGGACGTTTGCTCGGTGCTCGGCTCGTGGTAGGTGCCGTCGGACATCGAGCGGAGTTCGGTGCGGCTGGCGACGCGGCGAGGAACGAGCGGAACGACATCGGCAGAAGGTGCCGCACACGACGCGAGTTGGCGCGTCCGGCCCGACCGGCGAGAAGGTTCCCTTCGACGTCGTCGGTTGCCGACCATCGGCTACCCGTGGCGACAACGGTGTCGTCGCCGAACGGAGTTCCATCGCGCGCCGATTTGAGGACGGCGGTCCACCCGTCGATGGAACTGACTTCATCGAGCAGCCACATCCGCGCAGTCGTCGAGGCCTGGTCGATGACACGGGTCAGCTCGCGGCCGAGCGTGAGCGCCCTCGGTCGGGACTCGAACGGTTTCGTTCTGCTGAGCAGGGATCGCAAGAATTCCCGGCTCGGGGGCCACGAGTTGGTGTCCAATCATCGACCTGGTGATTGCCTGAACCGCCTCGGTGGTTTTGGAGCCGTCGCTACCGACCGGCCAGGCCGTTCCGATGATTCGGACGATCCGCTCCCGGGACACCGGTCCCTCTACCTGAACGATGGAGGTGAGCGCGAGCAGTGATGAGTTCGCGCACTTGCGAACGGGCATCCGGCGAGTGGGGCGGCAGGTTTGTCCGGACCGCAGGTCCACTCCACGGCACGTAACGCCTGCCCCAGGGCGGCAGGTCGTGATTCACCCGCTGATGCTCGACTTCGAGTGGTGGCGGTGGTGCCTGGACTCGCCGATTGGGGCCACACGAGCGGTAAGTAGAACGCGAGGATCGCTCGGGGATGCTCCTTGCCGATCGTAGCGAGCACCGCCAGACCGACGAGTTGTACGGCGGCGACTCCAAGGTTGCCGGCACCTGCATTCAGCCCGATAGCCCAGCCCTTCAACCGCATCGGATGGAAGGCATCGATGTTTGCCATCGACGAAGAGAAGTTGCCGCCGCCGACACAGGCAAGGGTCGCTGCCACGAGCAACGTGCCGAGCGAGACGCCTGGTTTCAAGATGACGGCGATGTATCCGATCGGGATCAGCAGCAGCAACGCGCTGACGACCGTCCAGTTGCGACCAC
>JANOKQ010000503.1:0-5199 GCA_031419375.1 Acidimicrobiaceae bacterium | reverse complement strand
CCGACCTCGACCCGGTCGAGCCACCGATCGACCTCGTGTTCGTCGAGCGACTGGATGCCGCCGGTGAGCCCGTAGTCACCCATGTTCTGAATCTCGATCGCATGATCGAGATCGTCGGCCCGAAGGATGCCAAGCACGGGTCCGAAGCACTCGGTGCGGTGGAACCACGACCCGGGCCGCACACCCCAGCGCACCCCCGGCGACCATTGGCGCTGGGCGGCGTCGAGGCAGCGGGGCTCGACGAGCCAAGTCTCGCCCTCGTCGAGCTCGGTGAGCCCACGTCGTAGTGAACCGCCGGGCGGCGCGATGAGGGGTCCCATCATCGTCGCCAGGTCGGTCGCCGGGCCCCCCCGGATGCTGCGCACGGCGTCGGCAAGACGGACCCGGAACCGGGGATCGTCATAGAGCGAAGCCTCGACGATGACCAGGCTTGCGGCCGAGCACTTCTGGCCAGCGTGACCAAATGCCGACCGCACGACATCGGTGATCGCCGCGTCCTCGTCGGCGGCGGCGGTGATCACGATCGCGTTCTTGCCGCTCGTCTCGGCCAGCAGGCGCAGTGACGGCTTCCAGTCGAGGAACATCATCGCCGTGTCGTACGCGCCGGTGAGCACCACGGTCGAAACGTCGGGGTGGGTGATCAGCCGCCGGCCGACCTCGTCGTCCGGGCAAGCGACGAACTGCAGCGCGTCGCGCGGCACCCCCGCATCCCACATCTGGTTGACGAGTAGCCACGCCGTAGCACGCACCTCCGGAGCCGGCTTCAGCACCACCGCGTTGCCGGCGGCGAGTGCTGCGAGGACCCCACCAGCGGGAATCGCGTACGGGAAGTTCCACGGCGATGCGACGACGACCACGCCGACCGGGATGAACGAACGCATGCCGACCTTTCCGCCTTCGGCTCGTCCGGCGAGCATCGTTTCCCCATCGGTGCCGTCCAGGCGGCGTTCGATGTCATGGGTGCACCATGCGTAGTAGCCGGCGAAGTCGACTGCTTCGGACACCTCCGGATCGCCCTCGGCAACCGTCTTGCACGCTTCAGCTGCCATCACCGCCAACGTGTTACCGCGCCGTTGCTCCATCAGCGCGGCAACTGCGTACAGCACCCGGCGGCGTTCCTCGAACGTGGTCGACGGCCAGGTGCTCGCTGCGGCGCGGTCGATCACCGTGTCGATCTCGGCGATCGCAAAAAGCAGCGGCGGTGCGACGGGGTTCACGACGACGTTCACGGCGGGGTTCACGGCTGCGGCAAGGTGCGCGGTGACCCATCGACGGTTGACGGCCAGCGTCCAATCGGTGTCAGCTGCGTTGACGAACTCTCCGGGCCCAGACGCACCGGGCGGCACATCGGGCGGTCGGGTTCGGTCCTGCGTCCGGCGGGGCGACGTGGACACGTCCGGCGCACGGGCGACGGAACGCTCGAACCGGTCGCGCTGGTCGTTCCAATCCGGGGAGCCCACCTCGAGCGTGAACAGCGCACGCAGGAAGTTGTCGGGGGCGGTGTTCTCATCGAGGCGGCGGGTGAGGTAGGCGATGCTCGCAGCAAGGTCGTCGGCGCCAACGATGGGGGCGTACAGCAACACGTCACCGGCAGCGTCAAGCACCGCACGGGACTGGGCTGGAACCATGCCCTCGAGCATCTCCAGATCGATTTGATCCCGCTCGGCGCGGCCCATCGCCCAAGCGATGTCGAACAGGTTGTGGCTGGCAATGCCGACCCGCACCGCTCCCGCATAACGCGGCTGCAGCACCGTACTGATCAACGCTTTGTAGCTGGCATCGACATCGAGCTTGGTCTCGTACGGCGCCTGCGGCCACCCGTGCACCTCGGCATCCACGCGTTCCATCGCGAGGTTGGCGCCCTTGACCACCCTGATCTTCAACCGGCCCCCTGAACGCTCGTGCCGTGCGACGGCCCACTCGCACAACTCGCGGCACACCTGGTGCGAGTCCGGCAGGTACGCCTGCAGCACGATGCCAGCATCGATGCCCGCGAACTCGTCGACGTCGAGCACGCGCTGCATCGCGGCGACGGTGAGCGGCAGGTCGCGGTACTCCTCCATGTCAAGGTTCACAAACGTCGGCGGGCTCGACCGCTGCGCACAGCGGTACAGGTCGCGCAGGCCGTCGGCGATGCGGGCCACCGAATGCTCGAAGGCGAGCACGTCGAGGTTGGCGCAGATCGCCGAGATCTTCAGTGACACGTAGTGCACATCGGGCCTGGCGATCCGCTCACGCAGCATCGACATCCGCCGTGCAGCTTCGACATCGGACAGGATCGCCTCGCCGAGCACGTTGACGTTGAGGCGGAAGCCCTCTGTTCGCCGACGCGCGACATGATCGGCAAATCCAGGGTCGCCGGCGGGGAGCACCACGCCGTGCGACTCGCGGATCAACCGGGCGCGCACCAGCGGCATCACCAGTCGCGGCACGAGCGACGCGAGCTTGGCCCCGACGACAAGCATGCTGCGATCGAACGGTCCGAGCGACCGCGGTGCACCGATGTCGGCGACCACCGCCGCGAACCGGGCGGCGGCGCGGTGCGGTTCATCGACACGCAGCACCTCGTCGGTCAGCGCGAACGTCAGCTCGCGCAAGTCCATGTCAGCGACAAGAGCCGCCATCCGTCGCTGCTGGCGACGCTCGCGAGCGGTCAGCGAACGATGCGACGACTCAAGCAGCGCAGCCGCGACCGCAACGGCCGTTGCTGGCGGGACCTCGACAGGACCGGGCATCACAGCTCCTGACATGCTTGCTCGTGTCCACGCTAGGCCGCGGCTGGTGCGGCGTCGATCCCCGGGCAGCGCGGGGTGGCCTCGGTAGGCTTCGCGGTCGTATGGCAACGAACCATCTTTCCCGCTCGGCCTTCGAGCGCCTACAGGCCGAGTACGACGACCTCTCCACCCGCGGGCGGATCGAGGTGGCCACCAAGATCGAGGCGGCCCGCCTGCTCGGCGACCTGAGCGAAAACGGCGACTACCACGCCGCCAAGGACGAACAGGGTCACATGGAGGGCCGCATCCGTGAGTTGCAATACCTGATCGATCCGCTCAACCACGAGATCATCGACCCGACCCACGCGCAGGGCACGATCGGGCCGGGCACCATCGTCACCCTCGTGTACGACGGCGATTCCGACGACGACGCCGAGCGCTATCTGATCGGCCACATCGAGGAAAAGACCGACGACCTTGATGTGATGAGCGAGAAGTCGCCCCTCGGCGCGGCGCTGCTCGGCCATCGCGCCGGCGACGCCGTCGAATACCAGGCACCCCACGGAATGTTGAAGGTGAAGGTGCTCGCGGTAGGAAGCGCCTAGTGGCATTACGCGATGGTGGCGGTGTCGCCAGCCCCACGCTCCCGCCCGGCGCGGCAATGGAGCTACCGGGGCGCGGCACCACGTTCGTCCGCACGATCGCCGGACCGCCGGGCGCCCCGACGGTGATGTTGCTGCACGGCTGGACCGCCACTGCCGACCTGAACTGGTTCACGTGTTATGAGCCGCTCGGCCGCCGCTACCGCGTGGTTGCGCTCGACCACCGCGGCCACGGCAAGGGCATCCGTACCCGAAAAATGTTCCGGCTGGAGGACTGCGCCGACGACGCGATCGCCGTGTGCGACGTGCTCGGCATCGATCAGGTGATCCCCATCGGGTATTCGATGGGCGGCCCGGTCGCGCAACTGATGTGGCAGCGGCATCCGCAACGAGTGCAGGGGTTGGTGCTGTGCGCCACATCTGGGTACTTTGTCACGTCGCGTGAGGAGCGGCTCAGCTTCATGGGCCTCAGCGGCCTCGCCGCCGTCGCCCGACTGACCCCGCTGCAAGCCCGGCGGTGGCTCACCGATCAGTTGTACCTGTCGCGCAAGTCGTCGGTCTGGGAGCAGTGGGCGATCGAGCAGGCCAGCCTGCACGATTGGCGCACGGTGTTGGAGGCGGGACGGGCGATCGGCTCGTTCTCGTCGCGCAGCTGGATCGGCGATGTCGACGTGCCCACCTCGGTTTTGATCACGATGCGCGACCGGGTGGTGCCAGTGCGGCGGCAGGTGCGCCTCTTCGAATCGATCGGTGGCGCGGAAGCATTTCGCGTCGACGACGACCACGACGCCGTGATCGTGTCCGACGCGTTCATTCCCACACTCCTGCGTGCGTGCGCAAGCGTCGTCGAGCGCACCCCTGCATCCCCCCGGTCCACCAACCTGCCCACCACGGGCACCGGCGACACGGGCACCGGCGACACGGGCATTTGGGCCGGGTGACGACTGTCGCCCGGCGTGCGCTCGCCGCCACACCTGCGGTCGCTGCGGTCGCCGCTCTCGCAGCGGTGGGGGTGTGGCTGCGACGCAACGTGCGAACGCGTCGCAACCTCGACGTTGCCCGGCTCGGGATGCAGGTGGGCACCACGTACGCGTCGGCCGCGGCGCGCAAGCTGTTCGCCTCGGCCGAACGGCGCATCGAGCTCGACACCGAACGCGAACTGAAGACCGCCGAGGCGATCACCGAGCGGCTCGGCAACATGAAGGGCGCGCTGATGAAGCTCGGCCAGATGGCCAGCTATCTCGACGAGGGCCTGCCCGCCCCCCTACGCGAGGCGCTCGCCCAGCTGCAATCGAACGCTCCGCCGATGAGCGCTGCGATCGCCGCCGAGGTCATCGAACGTGAGCTCGGCGCGCCACCTGAACGGCTGTTCGCGCAATGGGATCCGGTGCCGCTCGCATCGGCCAGCATCGGCCAGGTACACCGCGCCGTCATCGTCGATCCGGAATCCGGTTTGGAACGGGCCGTTGCGGTCAAGGTGCAGTACCCGGGCGTCGGCGAAGCCATCGCCGCCGACCTCAGCAACGCCGACATGCTCGGGATGATCCTGAAGCAGGGCTTCGGTGGTCTCGAACCCGACGAGATGGTGGCCGAGATCAAAGAGCGGATCACCGACGAGCTCGACTACTCGATCGAGGCGCGTAACCAGGCCGTGTTCGCTCGCCACTTCCGCGATCACCCGTTCATCAACGTGCCCGATGTGCTGCCGTCGCTGTGCACGTCGACGGTGCTGACTTCTGAACTGGTGTCGGGTGCCACCTGGGCCGAGGCCCTCACCTGGGATCAGCACCAGCGTGACCTGATCGGTGAGACGCTGTTTCGTTTCGTGTTCCGCAGCCTGTACGGGATGCACCTGTTCAACGGCGACCCGCATCCGGGCAACT
>JANOKQ010000502.1:0-7263 GCA_031419375.1 Acidimicrobiaceae bacterium | reverse complement strand
GAGAACGGCTTCCAGGATGGCCAGCTTCCACAGTTCCATGCCGGCGGTGTACTTCCACACGAGCACCGGAAGCCACGACAGCAGCAGGGCAATCGAATCGAGCTTGACGAGCCGCCGTCGGAGATTTGGTACCTCGAGCTTCTGGTGGTGGATCACGGCCACGCACCTTTCTGGGGGATCGAAGGATTTCGTCGATCTTAGGATCGGACTTATCCATGGGTACAGTGTTCTAGTTGACGCTTTGATGACAATTCCGGCAATTTCCACACAAGGACTTAACAAAGCCTCGCGCGGTGGTTGAGCCGTCTCGCCAGGTGCCCGCGCTGGGTGATCTATACCCGACGCAGATGCACTGAAACCACGAAGTCACCGCCGTCGTACGGCTGGGCGTCCCAGGTTCCATGGCGATCCGCCAGCACCATCCCCGACTCGCGACAAGCGTCGTCGTACACACGTAGAGTGGGATCTGCCAGCCCGCCGACCACACCGAACCCGGTGATCATCACGCCGCCGACGCGCACGTGGGCAGCGCAACGTTGGACGACCGCAGCGCGGTCCTCGCTCCGGCAGAAACGCATCACGTTGCCGGGCATGGCAACGACGTCGAACGTGCCAGCCAAATCGAAAGTGGCCAGGTCTGCGTACACCCAGGTCACTGCTGGGCAGCGCCGCCGGGCACGGTCGAGCATCTCGTCATCGAGATCGACACCGACAACCTTGCAGCCGCGCCGGTGCAGTTCAATGGCGACACGCCCGGTGCCGCACCCGGCGTCGAGCACCGTCGCCGGAGCGAACGACATGATCCGGTCAGCCTCACCGTGAGCGTCAGAACCGGCGAAGCGAGCGTCGTAGCCGTCGAGGTCGATGGCCTCACGCCAGGCCGTCCACTGTGGGCTCACCGGGTGACCGTCGGTGCCGCTCATCCCAGCGCGCCGGTCAGTTCCCACAGCGAGCGGATCCGCACGAAGTCGGCGCCGGGGTGGTCGTCGTACGGGTCGAGCAGGATCGGCAGCAACCCCGCGGCACGTGCCCCACCGATGTCCATCACGACCGAATCACCGATGTACGCAATCCGTTCAAGGGGGATGCCGATGAACGCCGCGAGCGCCGGAGCGAACACCAATGGGTTCGGCTTGGCGACCCCAACATAGTGACTATCGACGACGATCTTCACGGGTACACCCGACCCAGCGCCAACCTGACAGACCCCGCTGCGGCGGAGCACATCTTCGATCTGCCCGCTGGCGTTGGAGACCACTCCCATTGGAACGCCCGTTCCGGACAGAAACCGGAGTGCGGCAAGGCTTTCCGGGATCGGCCATCGCCACAGGTGCGCGTTTCGGGTGGCCCCGAGCGTGATCGCCGCCTCGTCGATCAACTCGTCGCGCACCCCGACCGACGCCACGTAGGCGTGGTCGTAGTCATCCCAGAACGTCTCTGCCGCACCAACCGCGCTCTTGGCCGCCATTGCCGCATAGTGGGCTCGGCGGTGGCATCCGATTGACGGGTCGCCCCCGTAGTAGGCCAACAGCGGGCCGAGAACGGTGGGGTCCGGGAGCACCAGAATGCCGCCCGCATCGAACAGGATCGCGTCAAAATCAGCCACGCCACCAGTGTGCCCGTTTCGCTACTGAACACTGCGGCCACATACGCTCCCTGGGTGCGTAGCCCCCGTGACTTCTTCAAGCCGCTCGCCGTCGGCGCTCCCGATCCGCTTCGCGAGATCCCGTTCCGACCGAGCCGCGTCATCCACTTCTTCCCACCGCAGAACGCGAAGCTTGTCGCCAAGCTGCCCGAACTGGCGCCGACGGTCGACATTCTGCTCGGCAACCTCGAAGACGCGATCCCAATGGCCGACAAGGAAGTGGCCCGCGCCGGTCTGGTCGAGGTGGGCCGCACCCTGGATCTCGGCGACACACAACTGTGGACGCGGGTCAACAGTCTCGACTCGCCATGGGGTCTCGACGACCTGACCACCCTCGTCACCGAGATCGGCGACCGGCTCGATGTCGTGATGATCCCGAAGGTGGAGGGCCCCGAGGACATCCACTACGTCGACCGCCTACTCGCCCAGTTGGAGGCGAAAGCCAAGCTGACCAAGCCTATTCTCGTGCACGCGATCTTGGAAACGGCTCGGGGTGTGGCCAACATCGAGGAGATCTGCGCCGCATCGCCGCGGATGCAGGGTCTCTCGCTCGGCCCTGCGGATCTGGCTGCCAACCGGCGAATGAAGACCACCCGCGTCGGCGGTGGCCACCCCGACTACGTGGTGCGCGCCGACCCCGATCCCGACCATCCCGATGCCGCCAGGCCCACCTACCAGCAGGACCTGTGGCACTACACGCTGGCACGCATGGTGGACGCCTGCGTTACGTTCGGCCTGTTGCCGTTCTACGGGCCCTTCGGCGACATCAAAGACACCGTTGCCTGCGAGGACCAGTTCCGCAACGCCTACCTGCTCGGTTGCGTCGGCGCGTGGAGCCTGCACCCCGCCCAGATCGAAATCGCCAAGCGGGTGTTCAGCCCACGGCCGGCCGATGTTCAACAGGCGCAGCGGGTGATCGACGCGATGGGCGACGGCACCGGGGCGATCATGCTGGACGGCAAGATGGAAGACGACGCGTCGGTGAAGCAATGCCACGTCGTGGTCAACCTCGCCCGTCAACTCGCCGACCGCGACCCCGAGCTGGCCGCCAGCTACGGGTTCTGACCCGACAACGTGCCTCCCTCCCACCGCCCTCGACATTTCAGGAGCTTCCGATGACCGACCTGCGGCCCCGCCGTTCCGTGCTGTACATGCCGTCCGCCAACGAGCGGGCGCTCGAGAAGGCCAAGACGCTTCCCGCCGACGCGATCATCTTCGACCTCGAGGACGCGGTCGCCCCCGACGCGAAAGTGTCGGCGCGCGCCCAGGCGGTTGCCGCCGCCTCGTCGGGTGCATACGGCCGGCGCGAGTTGACGATCCGCTGCAACGGTCTGGATACACCGTGGGGTGCCGAGGATGTGGCCGCCGCCGCCACCAGCGGCGCCTCGGCAATCGTGATGCCGAAGGTGGGGTCGGTCGCCTATCTCGACGAGGTTTCGACCTTGCTCGACTCGGCAGGCGCACCATCGGCGCTGACGATCTGGGCCATGATCGAAACGCCGACGGCGATCTTCGACGTGCGCTCGATCGCTGCGCACCCACGAGTGTCGGTGCTGGTGATGGGGACCAACGACCTCGCGCGCGAGTTGCGCGCCGCTCTGGTGCCCGACCGCCATCCGCTTGTGCCCCACCTTGCGTGGGCACTGGCTGCCGCTCGCGAGGCAGGCGTGGTGATCCTCGATGGGGTGTACAACGACATCGAGAACCTCGACGGGTTCCGCGCCGAATGCGTGCAGGGAGCGGAGATGGGCTTCGACGGCAAGACCTTGATCCATCCGGGCCAGGTCGACATCGCCAACGAGGTGTGGGCACCGACCGAGGACGAGATCCTCCACGCTCGGCGGGTGATCGCCGCCTTCGACGAGGCCGTCGCCGAAGGCCGTGGCGTGATCACGGTGGACGGACGGATGATCGAGAACCTCCACGTCGCCAACGCCCAACGGGCCATCGCCGTCGCCGAAGCAATCACTGCCCTGGGCTGACACGTCGATCCAAACGCGGGGCCTTCAGCGACAGCGCGCTGCGCCAGACCCGCGTCGGGCTCTGCGTCAGGTCAAATCTGGTGGAAACGTCAGCGGCCGTCCGCGGTGGAGCGGCCCCCTGTCGAGAAAGCCACCGTGGCCGTGTGTTTCTCGACAATCGGTCGCTCCACATCCGTGTCATCCGAGTCCCCGCGTGTCATCCGAGTGTGGGGAGGGGTTGGGCGCTTCGACAGTTCGCCGCGTTCGAAGGGCCCGACACCTTTGTCGCCAACCTGCGCGGCTGCTGCCTCGTGCGGCGACCTTGCGGCGACCCGCGCACCACCGCGCCCACCCCACCCAACCCGCCGGATTTCGTGACACAATCGCTGGGTGGCCAACGTCGACCGGGATGAGCAGCGCCGCGACCGGCGGGCCGAGGCCGTGCTGGCGGTCGCCGAGGACATCGTCTACTTCGGTATCGCCGCTCTCCTGCTCGCCGCCGCAGGGGTGCTGCTGGTCGTGGCCGGCGACGAGTTCCTGCACGTGTTCGACAGGCTCGGTTCCGAGCCGATCATCGAGATGCTCGACACGTTGCTGTTGCTGTTCATCGTGGTCGAGTTGTTGTCGGCGGTACGGATCACGATCACCAAACGCGAACTTGTCGCCGACCGTTCCTGTTCGTGGGGATCATCGCCTCGCTGAAGGAGATCGTGGTGCTCTCGGTGAAAGCCGCCGAGGACATCGGCAGCAGTGGATCGAAGTTCAGCGATCAGTTGTGGCAGATCGGCGTGCTCGGCGTGGTGGTGCTTCTACTCGGGGCGACGGCTTGGCTGTTGCGGATCAAAGAGCGCGAACCGCAAGAGGGCGACGGCCAACGCCCCGGTGTAGGGAACCGCCAACGTTTTCCCGCGGGAAACCGTGCGGGGTGTGCAATGCTGCGGCGATGACGCAGCCCGCCAATCCTTTTGTCGACGAGGGCCGCGCCGACAAGGGCCGCGCCGACAAGGCCAGCCACGACCAGATCCGGCGGGCGATCCAGTTCGAGCGATCGCGGGTCGGTTCGCAGATCAGCACGCTGCACGAGAGCTTCACCGGCATCGTCGAGGCCGCCGAGCTCACCTCGACCGACGACGAGCACGACCCCGAGGGCGCAACGATCGCCTACGAGCGCGCCCAGGTGTCGGCATTGCTCGCCCAGGCGCGGTCAGACCTGGCCGAGCTGGACGCTGCGCTTGTCCGCCTGGCTGACGGCACGATTCGCACCTGCGCCGCATGCGGTGGCCCGATCGCGCTCGAGCGGATCTTGGCGCTGCCCCACGTTCGAACCTGCATCCACTGCGCCCGGTAGCCGCGCCGGTTACAGGGTGCGGGGTGCCGGCTACAGGGTGCGGAACAGTTCGACGGTGCGGGCGAAGGCCGCTGCTGAGGCGCCGGCGTCGTAGACCTCGGGGCGAGTGTCGTTGAAGAACGCGTGCTGGGTGCCGGGGTGCACATGCAGCGTGGCGTCCTTACCGAGGTCGCGAAGCTTGGTCTGCAGCGCAGCGACCGCTTCGGGGTTGGCTGAATCGTCGAGCTCGGCGTACTCGCCGACCACCTTGGCCTCGATCGCCGACCAATCGGGTTGCGCCGTCGGCCACGGAATGACGCCGTAGTACGGCGCCACTGCGCCAACTGCGTCGGGGCGTTTCGAGGCGACGACCAGCGCCAGGCCACCGCCCATGCAATACCCGACCACGCCGACTTTGGCCCGGCCCGTGCGTTCCTGTAGCAGTGCAATCGCGCCGGACAGATCCTTGGCTGCCTGCTCGAGGTTGAGGGCCATCATCAACTTGCCGGCACCGTCGGGTTCGGTGCTCGACCGCCCGTGGTAGAGGTCGGGAGCGAGTGCGGTGAAGCCCTCCGCGGCGAAGCGATCGACCACATCGGTGATATGCGGCACCAGCCCCCACCACTCCTGGATCACCAGCACACCGGGGCCCGCGCCGTCGGCTGCACCACTGCCTGCCAGGTACCCGTCGCAGTCGTGGCCGTTGGAAGGAAACGTCGTCATCTCACCCATGGCGCGAAGCTACCCCATGCTGATTGCGACAGATTTGTACGGACACAAACCGCACTCTGTACGCCCAGCCGTGTATCGAATACGATCGGGCCATGACTGCGCTCGATACGAACTCCGCCAACGCCTATGCCAACGACCGGGCCCACGTGTTCCACTCGTGGAGCGCCCAGGGCGCGCTGAGACCACTGGTGATCGAGGGCGGCCTCGGAAGCTGGGTCTGGGACCAGAACGGCACGCGGTACCTTGATTTCTCCAGCCAACTCGTCAACGTCAACATCGGTCACCAACACCCCAAGCTCGTCGCCGCGATCCAGGAGCAGGCCGGGCGGCTGTGCACGATTGCCCCATTTCACGCCAATGATGCGCGCAGCGAGGCGGCAAGCCTGATCGTCGAGGCTGCCAACGTCGGAACGACTCACGCCGGTGCCGGCGACGGGCGCCACCTCGACATGGTGTTCTTCACCAATGGAGGGGCCGAAGCGACAGAGAACGCAATCCGCATGGCCCGCCTGCACACCGCCCGGCACAAGGTGCTCACCACCTACCGCAGCTACCACGGCGGCACGGCCGGAGCGATCACCCTCACCGGTGACCCGCGGCGGTGGCCGAGTGAGCCGGGCATCGGTGGGGTCGTCAAGTTCTGGGGGCCGTACCCGTACCGCAGCGCGTTCCACTCGACATCGGAGGCGGAGGAGGGCGAGCGCGCGCTTGCGCACCTGACCGACGTGTTGATGGTGGAGGGCGCAGGCACGGTTGCGGCGATCGTGCTGGAAACCGTGGTCGGTACCAACGGCATCCTGGTACCACCGCCCGGCTACCTCGCGGGCGTGCGCGCGCTGTGCGATCAGCATGGGATCATGTTGATCCTCGACGAGGTGATGGCCGGGTTCGGCCGGTGCGGTGAATGGTTCGCGTTCCAGAAGTGGGGAGTGCGGCCCGACCTGGTGTGCTTCGCCAAGGGGGTCAACAGCGGCTACCTCCCCCTCGGCGGAGTGGTCATCGGCCGCCACATCGCCGACACCTTCACCGACAAGGCGTTCCCCGGCGGGCTCACCTACTCGGGGCACCCGCTCGCCTGCGCATCGGCCGTGGCGAGCATCAACATCTTCAAAGAGGAAGGCATCATCGAACATGCCCGGATGCTCGGCACCGACGTGATCGGCCCAGAGCTGGACAAGATCGCGGCCCGCCATCCGAGCGTCGGCGAGGTCCGCGGGCTCGGCGTGTTCTGGGCAATCGAACTGGTCCGCAACCGCGAGACGCGCGAACCCCTCGTGCCGTTCAACGCGTCCGGTGCCGATGCCAAGCCGATGGCCGACGTCGCCGGGGCGTGCAAGGCCGCCGGGCTGTGGCCGTTCATCCACTTCAACCGGCTGCATGTGGTCCCCCCGTGCACCACCCCAGTCGACGAGGTCCACCAGGGCTTGGCGATCATCGACGAGGCCCTCGCCATCGCCGACGCGTTCTGCACCGGATGAATTCCAGCTGGCGACACCCCGGCAGGAGTGGCGCAATCGTCTATGCGGTGCTCGCCGCAGTGATCGGCACGGCGACCGCCTCGATCAGCAGGCTGCAGGTCGAACGCCAGCGCGGTCGTC
>JANOKQ010000501.1:0-2925 GCA_031419375.1 Acidimicrobiaceae bacterium | reverse complement strand
CGCATCGATGTCGGCGCGCGTGCGCAGCGGGGGATTGACCTTGAACACCGGGTCATAACCGTTGAGTTGCTCGTCGGTGAGCGTGAAGTGGTGCGGGGTGGTCTCGGCGGTGATCGGCAAACCCTCCGCCTTCGCCTGCCGAACCAGTTGCACGCTGCGCGCAGTGGAGAGGTGCAGGAAGTGCATCGGAACACCGGTGAGTCGGACCAGCTCGATGTCACGGAACACCATCAGTTCCTCGGCGATCGACGGCCAGCCGGGCAGGCCGAGGCGGCTGCAGCACGACCCCTCGTGCATGACAGCACCCTTGGTCAGCGACGCCACCTCGCAGTGCTGCGCGAGCACGATGCCCAGCGGCTTTGCGTACTCGAGCGCGCGGCGCATCAGTTGCGGGTCTTGCACGCCATTGCCGTCGTCGGTGAACAGGTGCACGCCGGCCGCAGCGAGCTCGCCGTAGGGGGCGAGTTGCTCGCCGGCGCGGCCGATGGTGATGCAACCCGCCGGCAGCACCTCGCACAGCCCGGCCTTGCGGCCCTGGGCGCGTACGAAATCGACGACCGCCACACTGTCCTGCGCAGGGTCGGTGTTCGGCATTGCGACGACGGCGGTGAACCCGCCGAGCGCGGCGGCGCGGCTGCCGGTCTCGATCGTTTCGGCTTCCTCTCGCCCCGGCTCGCGCAGGTGTACGTGCAGATCGACGAAGCCGGGCGAGACCATGCATCCCGACGCATCGATGAGCGTTGCGTCCGTACGATCGAGATCGGCGCCAACGGCGATGATCGTTGCCCCGTCGATAGCAACATCGGCGCGACGCTCCCCAGCTTGGTCGATCACCGTGCCGCCGTGGATCAAGTAGTGGCTCATGTTGAAGTCCTCGATGTGTCAGTCGCCGCATCGACGAGATCGCTGATCGGGCTGGCCGCGAGGTCCGGCGCACTGCCGAGCAACTCGAACAGCACCGCCATCCGCACCGCGACGCCGTTGGTCACCTGATGGAGGATGGTCGAACCGCGCAGCTCGGCGGGATCGACGCAGATCTCGACGCCACGGTTCATCGGGCCCGGGTGCATCACCAGAGCGTGCGGTTGGAGACGGGCGGCGCGGGCCGTAGTGAGCCCGTATGCCGAGGAGTACTCGCGAAGGGATGGGACCAACGCGTCGGTCATCCGTTCGCGCTGCATCCGCAACAGGTACAACACATCGACCTCGGCGACCACCTCGTCGAGGTGATGACTGACGTCGACCGGCCAGCCGTCCAGGCTCGGGGGCAGCAGCGTGGGCGGTGCCACCAACGTGACATGGGCCCCCAGTGCGGCGAAGGCTTGCACGTTGCTGCGCGCCACCCGGCTGTGCCGGATGTCGCCGACGATGGCGATGCGCAGACCATCGAAGCCGGTGGTGCGGGCGAGGCTGGTGCGAATCGTGTAACAGTCGAGCAAGGCCTGGGTGGGGTGCTGGTGCCAGCCGTCGCCGGCGTTGACGATCGAGGCGTTGGTCCAGCGGGTGATCTGGTGTGGGGCGCCACTGGAGCCATGGCGCACGACGAATGCGTCGACACCCATCGCCGTGATGGTCTCGATGGTGTCGCGCAGGCTCTCGCCTTTGTTGACGCTGCTCGACGAGACCGAGAAGTTCATCACGTCGGCGCTGAGCCGTCGCGCCGCGGTGTCGAAGCTGGTCCGGGTACGGGTGGAGTCTTCGAAGAACAAGTTGACCACGGTCTTGCCGCGCAGTGCGGGAACCTTGGCGATGGGACGGTTGTTGATCTCCACCATGTGATCAGTCAGGTCGAGCAGGTGGAGCAACTGCGCCGGGTCGAGGTCGGCGATGTCGATGAGGTGCTTCATGTCAGCGTCACGCCCTCGCTGGTGACGCCGACATCTTCGCTTCGCGCTGTCGGAAGGTTCTTGCCGACGTAGTCGGGACGAATCGGCAGTTCGCGATGCCCCCGGTCGACGATGACCGCCAACTGCACCGATCTCGGCCGACCGTGATCACCAATTGCGTCCAGCGCTGCTTTGACGGTGCGACCGGTGAACAAGACGTCGTCGACGAGCACGACGTCGTAGCCGTCGATGCCGTCGGGGAGATTGGTGACCGAGGCGGGAATGATCGGGCGCAGACCGATGTCGTCGCGGTACATGCTGACGTCGAGGGTTCCGAATCCGATCGGGCCCGATCCGTCGAGGCGTCCTTCGATGCGCGTGAGCGTGTCGGCGAGGCGTTCGGCTATCCACACACCTCCACGCTGCAGCCCAACGAGCATCACCCGCTGCGTTCCGTGGTTACGCTCGACGATCTCGTGGCCGATCCGGGTGATCGCCCGACGGACGTCGTCGCCCGACATCACTTCACGTGTTGCCACGGTGCTGCTCCTCGTGTACGGGCCTCACGGGACCCGTTTCACACGCTCGGAGATGGTACCCGAAGCCTGGGCGAGTCGAGGGGCTAGTGGTGGCGTCGTGACGATCAACGCCCGGTCAGGGGTCGTGATCAGGCGGCGACCACTACCCGCCCACTGAGGTCCAGCGCCTCATCCCTAAATCGTTGAACCGGTGGCTCATCTCACGGACCCGATCCGGTGACGGTTGCTGTGCTCGCCGGTGAGTCGGGGTTGATGATCCGACGTCGGGGATCGGGTGAGGGGGTTCCGAATCGGGGCGTGCCGGAGCAGCGGGTGGTACCGGACCGCCTCGTGCAGTCCTGGTTCAGGCGGCGCGGATGGTTGGTTGGCCGTGTGGTTTGGAGGTGAGGGTGCGTCCGTCGGGGGTGGTGAACTCTGCGTCGGCGTTGGCGAGGAGGCGGATCTGCCAGTTTTGGCGGTGGATCAGGTGATGGTGGTAGCTGCACAGCATCAGCAGGTTGTCGAGTTTGGTTTCGCCGAACCTTCGCCACCAAAGAATGTGATGAGCATCGGCGAATCTG
>JANOKQ010000500.1:0-4498 GCA_031419375.1 Acidimicrobiaceae bacterium | reverse complement strand
CAAGAGCTCCTCGTGGCGCGTGCTCGACGCATCGACATCGATCGCCGGGTAGATCCGCCGTTCGGCCAGCTTGCGGTCGAGGCGCAGTTCCATGTTGCCGGTGCCTTTGAACTCCTCGAAGATCGCATCGTCCATGCGGCTGTTGGTCTCGACCAGCGCAGTCGCCAAGATCGTGAGCGAACCGCCCTCTTCGACGTTGCGCGCCGCACCGAAGAACCGCTTCGGCGGGTACAGCGCGCCGGCATCGATACCTCCCGACAGGATGCGGCCGCTCGCCGGCGCAGCGAGGTTGTAGGCCCGGCTGAGGCGGGTGATGCCATCGAGGATGATCACGACGTCCTCGCCCATCTCGACCATCCGCTTCGCCTTTTCGATCGCCAGTTCGGCGACGTGGGTGTGCTCCTCGCTCGGGCGGTCGAAGGTGCTGGAAATGACCTCACCTTTCACGGTGCGGCGCATGTCGGTGACTTCCTCGGGACGCTCATCGATCAGCAGCACCATCAGCTTCACCTCGGGATGGTTTTTTTCGATCGAGGTTGCGATCATCTTCATGATCGTGGTCTTGCCGGCTTTCGGCGGCGACACGATGATGCCGCGCTGCCCCTTGCCGCTCGGCGAGATGAGATCGATGATCCGGGCCGTCATGTTGTTCGGGTCGGCAGGGTTCTCGAGCCGCAGCTTCTCGTCGGGGAACAGTGCGGTCAGATCCTCGAAGTGCCGCCGGCCCTTGGCCTTGTCGGGATCACCACCGTTGACGGTATGGATTTCGAGCATCGCCGGATTCTTTTCGTTGCGACCCGCCGGACGGCTGAGCCCGGTGACGTGGTCACCCTTGCGCAACCCGTACTGGCGGGTCAGCTTGACCGGAATGTAGGCATCGTCACGGCTGGCGAGATACCCGTTCACACGCAAGAAGCCGTAGCCCTCGTCGCGCAGATCAAGGTACCCGGCGACCTCGACGGGTTCCTGACCGAACCCGGTCGATGACTGGTCGCCACGATCGGGCCGGTCGCTCTGATTGCTGTGTTGGCCCTGGCTGGAACCCTGGGCCTGCTGGCCCGCCACGCCGTGCTGCTGCTGCTGGCCCTGCTGCTGCTGGCCCTGCTGCTGGTTCTGGCCGCCGCGGTCGGGGTACTGGTCACCGCGGCCCGGAGTCCGCTCGAACCGCTCGGCTCGGTCGGTGTGCGCGTCGGCCCCGCCGCCGGCGGGCGCATCGACTCGGCCGTTCTTGTTGCGCCGGCGGCGACGACGGCGGCTGTTGCGACTCTCGCCGTCACCGTCACCGTCACCGTCACCATCACCATCACCCGCTTCACCTACGTCACCCGCATCGCCGCCATCGTGACTGCCGGCATCGCCGTCAGCGCGGTCGTCAACTGCGTGATCGGTACGGCCATTGCTCGTCTCACGAGCCTCGGCACGTCTCGGGATGGCCGGCGACGACGTCGCCGAGGCCGATTTGTTGGCGGTGCCCCGGGCTGCTGGAGCAGGCGCCTGGGTCGCTTCGCCAGCGGCAATCAGATCGAGCTCCCAGTCGGCGAGCGGCTCGCCGTCGGCCCCGAGCACGACACGTGCCCCGCCGGGCGAAGCGCTATCGGCCGCACCGGAGGAGTCGGTGGTAGGCGTCGGGGCCTCGACACTGTTTGGCTTCGCCGGCGACATCGCCGCAGGGGCCGCGGCAGCGGGCGATAGATCGAGCGCTCCGGTGGATTCGAGGATCTTGTTGATCAGCGTTGCCTTGGCAGCCCTGGCCGTGGTCTTGATACCAAGAGCCTGGGCGATGATCAGCAGTTGATCTTTGTCCTTTGCTTCGAGGACCGATTGTTCGAGAGCTTCCGCGGCCACTGGCCACCTGCTTCCTGCAAGGGCGTGAGACTCAGCGTGTCGAAGCTTGACAGCTGGCGGCCCCACCGCCTGTGAGATCACCCATCGAAGCTTCGGTAGCAACCGGTTCGACAGGGTCGTTCGGGAACCCGAACAACAGCACTGTAGCCACGCGCACACCTCGCGACAACGCATGGTCGCCGTCCCACCAATGATCTGGGCGGGATTTCTCCCGGAAACCGAGTGGAATCCTGCCCAGATCTTTCAGGTGGCGGCGACGAAGCGTTGGATGGTGGCGAGATCGTTGGGGAGGCGGGTGAACCGCTCGGGAAGCTCGAACAGGTTGGCCAGGTGCGGCGGCAACGCCACATCCAGCCCGGTCGCGCGGCGCACGGCCTCGGGGAACTTGGCCGGGTGGGCGGTCGCGAGCGTGACGATTGGATGCTCGCTGCCGAGCGCCTCCGCCGCGGCGGTTCCGGTCGCCGAGTGCGGATCGAGCAGCATCCCCGTGGCCCGATGGACTCGGCGGATCTCGGCGAGCGTCTGCTCGTCGTCGAAACGCGCCGCCCGGAACGTCCCCTCGATCCACCGTTCACGCTGGTCGGCTTCGATATCGAGACGACCGACGGACCGGAACCGGCGGAGCTGATCGGCAGTCATCCCCCCATCGCGGTCGTTCATCTCGAACAGCAACCGCTCGAAGTTGGACGACACCTGGATGTCCATGCTTGGGCTCAACGTGGGCACCACGTCGCGGGCACTCATGTCGGCGTCGTTGACGAAGCGGGTGAGGATGTCGTTGGTGTTGGAGGCGACGATGAAATCGGCGATCGAGGCCCCCATCCGGCGGGCGATCCAGCCCGACAAGACGTTGCCGAAGTTGCCGGTTGGCACGCTGAACGTGACCGGCCCAGCGAGCGCCTCGGCGGCCGTGACGTAGTACACCACCTGCGCCATCATCCGCGCCCAGTTGATCGAGTTCACCGCGGACAGTTGCTGGTCCTCGCGGAACGCGTGGTCGGCGAACATCGCCTTGACCAGATCTTGACAGTCGTCGAAGGTGCCGTCGACGGCGACGACATGCACGTTCGGCGAGTCGACCGTGGTCATCTGGCGGCGTTGTACGTCACTGGTGCGACCGTACGGATACAGGATGACGATGTCGATGTTGGCGCAGTTGCGCACCCCGTCGATCGCCGCCGGACCCGTATCACCGCTGGTCGCCCCGACGATGGTGACACGTTGACTGCGTTCGGCGAGCACATGGTCGAACATCCGCCCGACGAGCTGCAGTGCCACATCTTTGAACGCCAGCGTCGGGCCGTGGAACAGTTCCTGCACCCAGCGCCGCTGGCCGATCTGCACCAACGGCACAACCGCATCGTGCCGGAACGTTGCGTACGCCTCATGGCACAGCCGGTCGAGGGTGGCCCGGTCGAGATCGGGGGCCACGAACGGAGCCATCACCTCGGCGGCACGCTCGGCGTAGGTGCCGGTGCCGGTGCCGGTGCCGGGTTCGTGCGGGGCCTTGGTCGGCAACGACGGCCAGACCGCGGGGACGTAGAGGCCGCCGTCGTTGGCCAGCCCCGCCAGCAAAACGTCGGCGAAGCCCAGTTCGGGTGCGCTCCCGCGGGTACTCACATAGCGCATCGTCAGGCTCCGATCACGCGCAGCAGCCCGCCGACGCTGCGGACCACCTCGAGGTCGCGAAGCTCCCCCAGCGTGGCCTGCACCGCCGATTCTTTGGCGACATGGGTCACGAACACCAGCCGCGCGTCCGGGGCTATGCCCTCCTGCTCGGCGGCGCGGATGCTCACCCCATGCCGGGCGAACACACCCGTCACCGTGTGCAGCACGCCGGGCTTGTCGGCCACCTCCAAGCTGATCAGGTACTCGGCCGACGTCTCGTCGATCGGCAGCGTCACCGCACGGCCGAACGTGCCGAGCGAAGCGTAGGTGCGGTGCGACAGGTTGACCGCCGCGTCGATCACGTCGCCGAGCACGGCGCTGGCAGTTGGCATCCCGCCGGCACCGCGGCCGTAGAACATCAGCGAACCCACCGCCTCGCCCTCGACGAACACCGCGTTGTAGCTGTCGCGCACGCTGGCCAGGGGATGCGTGAGCGGCACCATCGCCGGATGCACCCGTACCGCGATCTCCCCGGTGACCGGCATCCGCTCGGCGATGGCGAGCAGCTTCACGACGTATCCCAGGCGCCGGGCGACGGCGATGTCATGGGCGGTGACACGGCTGATCCCTTCGTGGTACACATCGCCGGCGACCACCTTCACGCCGAAGGCGACGGTTGCAATGATCGCCGCTTTCGCCCCGGCGTCAAAGCCTTCGACGTCGGCGGTCGGGTCGCGTTCGGCAAATCCGAGCGCTTGCGCCTCGGCCAGCGCGACTCCATAGTCGGCACCGTCTTCGGTCATCCTGGTGAGGATGAAGTTGGTGGTTCCGTTGACGATCCCGAGCACCCGTGTGATCGGCTCGCCACGCAGGCTCTCACGCAGCGCGCGGATCAACGGGATGCCCCCCGCCACCGCTGCTTCAAACAGCAAGTCCACCCCCGCCTCGTCGGCCGCAGCGAACAGTTCGGTGCTGACGTTGGCGAGCAGTTCCTTGTTGCCCGTGATCACCGGTTTGCCGTTCCTGAGCGCCGTCGTGATGAGTT
>JANOKQ010000499.1:0-1852 GCA_031419375.1 Acidimicrobiaceae bacterium | reverse complement strand
ATGTGCGGGATGGGCGGCGACCTGTTCGCGCTGGTGCACGACGTCACCGGTGTCCATGCGCTGAACGCCAGCGGCCGTGCAGGCGCGGGTGCAGATGCAGCTGCGCTACGCGCGGGCGGGCACACGGAGATGCCGTTTCGCCATCACATAGCCGCCGTCACCGTGCCGGGCTGCGTCGACGGCTGGCACGCGCTGCACGAACGATTCGCCCGACTGAGCCTGGCCCAACTGTTCGCCCCGGCGATCCGCTTGGCAACGCTCGGATTCCCTGCTTCGCCGCTCCTCGTCGGTGCCGTGTCGCAACTCGACGAACGTGGCCGCGGGCAACTGCGCGAGCTCGCCGAACAGGCTGTACTGCCAGGCGCACGAGTGCGCCGGCCCGGCGTGGCTGCGGCGCTCGCGGCGGTTGCCGAACACGGTCGCGACGGCTTCTACCGCGGTGATTTCGGACGCGGACTGGTCACGCTCGGCAACGGGTTCTTCCACGAATCGGATCTGCGTGAGCCGGGTGCAGACTGGGTCACACCGCTCGCTGTCGAGGTGTTCGGCCATCGCCTGCACACGATGCCCCCGAACTCGCAGGGCTACCTGTTGCTCGGTGCCGCTTTGCTTGCCGACGAGCACGGCCTTCCCGATGATCCCGCTGATCCGCTGTGGGCGCACCTCCTGATCGAGGCGGCCAAGGCGGCCGGCCGCGACCGGCCCAACGTGCTCCACGACCGCGCCGATGGGCGACGCGCGTTGGAGCTGATCCGGGCCCGCTCCGGCGAGATCGACCCACGCCGGGCCGGGACGCTGGCCGGGCCGATGCGCGACGGCGACACCACGTACCTGTGCACGGTCGACAGCGAACGAATGGGTGTGTCGTTGATCCAGAGCAACGCTGCGGGTTTCGGCTCCTGGTTGGCCGAACCGAACACCGGTATCAACTTACACAACCGTGGCCTCGGCTTCTCCCTCACCGAGGGGCATCCGGCAGAGCTCGGGCCTGGCCGGCGTCCGCCGCACACCCTCACCCCGGCGCTGGCCACCGCGGCCGATGGCACCCTGGCTGCAGTGTTCGGCACCATGGGAGGCGACGCCCAGCCGCAGATCCTGCTGCAACTCGCAGCTCGGTTGTTCGGGCGCAGCCAGTCGCCGGCCTCAGCGATTGCTTCGCCACGGTGGATCCTGCACGGTCCCGAGACCGGGTTCGATACCTGGACGGGTGCCGGGGGCCCGCATGTGGTGCTCGAAGCCCACGGTGTCGACCAGTGGCAGTCAGGCCTGCGCGAGCGAGGCCACGACACGCGTGTCGAGCCCAGTTACTCCAGCGCGTTCGGCCACGCCCATGCCATCGTCGTCGGTCACGACGGCATGCTCAGCGGAGCAGCCGACCCGCGCTCCGTCGTCGGATCTGTCGCTGGACGGTGAAGGTTTGACGAGGCGTGGAACGCTCGACCGGCACTCGCCAGGCGCACCGCTCCCGGACCACCGATCACCACGCCCACGAGCACGAGTGATCCGACCACAACCGATACCGACGACTCCACCAGCAGTGCTTCAGCGATGAGGTCGCTCCCCGCGAACAACCCCATGACGTAGCTGAGCACGAACATCGAGCACAACACGAATGACCAGTTGCGGAACACGGTCGTCTCCGCGCCGACGATCATTGCGCAACGACCGACGAGACGAAACGACATGATCAGCGCTGGCAAGCCCGCGATTAGGGCGATGGCGAAGAGGCCGACATCAGCATTGCCCGGATCGCTGAGGGCCCCCATCCCCACCGCGGCGACGAGCACCGGGATACTGAACAACATCACCGGTCCCCGCATCAACGGTGCCGTGGTGCTCGACCGGGCGGCGT
>JANOKQ010000498.1:0-1813 GCA_031419375.1 Acidimicrobiaceae bacterium | reverse complement strand
TCTCCGTCGAGCACCACGCGGCGCGCCTGTTTGGCAAGGGTGCCAAGGAGCGCCTCGTTCCGGTTGGTCGGGTGGCAGTCGCCGCGTACAGCGAGTGGATGGGAGCGAACGGGCGCATGCATCTGGTGCCGGCACGCTGGGCCCGTCGCGGTGATGCCGAGGCCGTGTTCTTGAACCAGCGCGGGGCGCGCCTGTCGCGCCAGTCGGCGTGGGCGATCATCCGAACCTATGGCACCCGCGCCGGGATCGCCCCGGAACGCCTGTCGCCGCACGTGCTGCGCCACTCGTGCGCCACGCATCTCCTCGATCATGGCGCCGATCTGCGCGTGGTCCAAGAGTTGCTGGGGCATGTCTCGGTGTCGACCACTCAGGTGTACACCAAGGTGAGTAACGAACGGCTGGTGGACGCGTATCGGGCCGCGCACCCGCGAGCGGTGCACCGGTGAGTGCGTGGTGTTCCGGGGCGCATCTCGCCAGACGATTCGTCGGCTCCCTCTCACCTGCGCCACCCGAACCAGCCGGCGAGCGATGGGCGCAGGACCAGTTGCTGCCGGGGGAGGTTGCGCTGTGGCGGCAGATGTCGAACGTCGATCGTCGCCATGCGATCCAGGTCGCGCAGCGGTTCATCGGCGTCCGTGCTACCGCGACGCGAGACGAGACCGCCGCCGCGTTGTTGCATGACATCGGCAAGCTCGAATCGAATCTCGGCACGCTCGCTCGCGTCGCGGCAACCGTGGTGGGGCCGCGAACCGTGCGGTTCCGGCGCTACCACGATCACGAGCGGATCGGCGCCGAGATGCTGGTGCGGGCCGGATCGACACCGGCCACCGTGGAGCTGGTGCGGCGCCATGGCCCCGCGGCGGCGGCGCTGGCGCGCGCCGACGACATCTGATCGGGACCGATTCGGGATTCGCCAGACCGTCGGCCGGTGATGGGTCAGCGTGCCCCGACGACGGGGCGGCTCAAGGTGCGCCGTTCGCTGGTGAGGTACCGCGTACCAGACGTCGCCACCAGGCGGGTTCGCCCCTCGGCGATGTTGGTGACGAGCAGCTTCTCGGCGGCCACACCCGACATCCAGTCGAGGGTGCTGAACCGTGGTCGACGAGCGCGCGATGCAAAGCCGCGGCTTCATCGAGACGGCCTGGCGAGAACGCCTGCCAGTCGGTGTTCATCCGCCCGTCGTACACCCGGTAGATCGAGCCGATCGGCCAGGATCAGCATTGTCCGGTCGAGCTCGTGGAGCTGTTCCAGATCGAGCGACCATGCCCCGGCGAGGTCGTTCAAGTACCGGACGATCGAACCGGCGAGCGGGTCGGCGGCCGCTTCATCGGTGGCCGGCAGGATCGTGCACAGCGAACCACCATTGCCCATCGCGACGACCGCCGTGCCCTCGGCTCGCTGGCGGGTGGCCAACGACGCGTACGCCTTCAACGCCCCGGTGGCCGAATCGCGGACACCGATCATCAGCGGCTGCCAGCTGGCGAATGACTCCGCCCAGCGGGTGTCCGGGTGGACGGCGGGCGCGGTCACAGTGCCTTGCTCGATTGCCCTGGCGGGATGGTCCGCTTGGGTCAGGCGTTCAGCGAGGCGTCATCGACGTTCCCGGACGACCCACCCACACACATCTCACTTGCCGCGACCATCGATCCCGATGGCTACCAGGTGGAAAGATCGAGATGGGCACCCACACCGGCACCCACCTCGATGCCCCCGGTCACTTCATCGCCGGTGGGCGAACCATTGATGACCTGCAAGCTCGTGAGTTCGTGTGGCCTGCGTACGTGATCGATGTCCGGGCCCGCATCGCTGATCC
>JANOKQ010000497.1:0-14140 GCA_031419375.1 Acidimicrobiaceae bacterium | reverse complement strand
CTCGAACTCCGACCGCGGGCGCCGCGACCTCGGTGTCGCATAGTGCGCGTGGCCGTGCTCGTGTTCGTGCTCGTTCCCGTTGTGGTCGGTCATGCGGCGTCCAGGTAGCTGTCCCACATGTCGACGTGGATCGCGAATGGCACCTCGTCGGAGCGATCGCCCCACACCGCCGTCGACTCGAAGCGCACGGTGTAGACGGGCTCGATCACCTCTGCTCGGCGGACACCTGCCAGGGGCTCGATTCCACAGATGGTCTCGATCACGCCGCGCACGCCGCGCACGTACCGTGGACAGCGATGGTGGACGTCCGGCTGCCACATCCGCTTTGGCACGACTGCGTCACCGACTGCGAACCGTGGCGACACGGCGGGTGCCGACGGCGAAGTGCTGGTCATGTAGCCGGCAACCGCGCGGGCCCGTGCCGGGTCGTCGGCGCGGACGGGGAGCTCCCCCTGCTCGACACGAGAGCGCGAGGTCGCAAGCTCGGCAGTGGTGACGATGCCGTTGGCGACCGAGCCCATCTCGGCTGCAAGCAGCCACCGCCCGTAGTACGACGTGGCAAGGTAGGTGGGTGGGTCGATCCGTTCGATCCACGGTCGAGAACTGCGGCACGCGGCAAGGGCCAGCCACTGCGCGCGCACCTCCCATTCCTCGGTGTGCGTCGCGTCGCTGCCCGGGGTTCGCACCGGCCCGAAGCCCCCCACCCCGCCGAGATCATGCACGCCTTCCATGCGGTCAGCGTACGACACGACGACGATCGATCGTGTCAGCAGACCACGCTCGTTCATGTCAGCGCCTGTTGCCCACGTAGCGTTCATCAGCTGACCGAAACGTGATGAAAAACACCCACGCGTGGTGCTTGGTCGTCGCGCGTCGCGGGCACGCTTGCCGGATGAAATCGCTCATCCGCTGCGCAGCCATGTTGACGTTGATCCTCGGGGCGGCGACCGTCGGTGGAAGCGGGGTCGTGGCAGCGCCTCCAGCGCACCTCGAGTGGGCGACGAGCGTTGCGGTGAACGTGATCCCAGCAAACAACGCGTATGGCACAAGCCCGACGTTTCTCACGTGGCCGGGAGTGGCCGGATCGACGACCTATTCGAACCGGTCGGTGTGCGCCCCGTTCGTGACCCGCGTGTTGAAGCAGGCGTACGGATGGTCGTCGACATACTTCACAACCTGGATGGGTTCCACCTCGCCAACGTCGGCCCAGTACTACGACGCGATCGTCGCGCAGAACCGATTCACGCGAATCGTCGCCGTCAGCCAGATCGCTGCGGGCGACATCGTCGCGGCCAAGTATCTCGCTCCCGACGCGGGTATCACCGGTCACCTGATGATCGTCGCAGGCGCGGCAACGCCGCGCCCGCCGAGCGCACCTATCGTCGTCGGCACAACGCAGTACGAGATCCAGGTGATCGACTCGTCGAAAACGGGGCACGGCACCACCGACACTCGCCGCCGAGCCGACGGAACCTACGAAGATGGCGTGGGCCGAGGTGTCCTGCGGCTGTATGTCAGTACCTCTGGGATCGTGATCGGATACTCGTGGTCGACGCTGTCGGTGTCGGTCTTCTACGACGCCTCGACTCGACCGCTCGTCATCGGTCGCCTGTAGCGACGGGCGACCGCGCAACCGGAGCGGCGTGTTTGAGCGGGTTCGGCGCCGGCACCTCGCGGTGATCAACGCGATGCGCTACTGGGTGGCGCTCACGATCGTGTGGCTGGTTGGTGTCGGCGTCGTCTCGCTGGTTCCCCGATTGACATGAACCAGATGAACGAGAACCCGGTGAGCGTTGCCGACGAGACGGTTCCCGCGCGTCGCCGACGGGCAGACCGCAACCGCCGATCGTGGACCCTGGTTCTCGCCGGGCCGGTGGTTGGCTACACCTACTTCTGGGCGGTGTACCTGTTGGCCGAGGCGAGTTGCGCCGAGCAGATCGGCCGGGACGAGTTCACCTCGTCAGCGCTTCGTGCGCTGATCCTGGTTGCGGCAGTGACGGGAGTGCTGGTGCTGGTCGTGGCCGCACGACGGGCACGAGCATCGACTCGCGCCGCGCCCGACCTGTCGGCTCCAGACACCGTGACTGACGAGAGGGATTCGAACCGGCGTTTCATGGCCGACACCGGGCTGCTCCTCCTGGGGATGTTCGCGTTGTTCGTCGTGATGATCGCCGCCCCCGTGATCGGGATGACCCTGTGTTGACCGGGACCCAGTGTTGACCGTGGCCCTGTGTTGACTGTGGCCCTGTGTTGACTGGGCTGGTCGCTCACGTCGGCGAAGCCGTGGGGCCTGGCGAGGTGTGGTCGGCATGGAGCCTCGATCCGGCGATACTCCTCGGTGCGGCCACGATGGTCGCGCTCGCGGGCTGCGGCCGGCGAAACACCGGCACCGCCGGTCCGCCGAACACGGCCCTGCACCCGGCGTCGCGCCGACGGGTGTGGCGGTACCGCAGCTTCGTTGCCGGCGTGGTGGCGATGCTGATCGCGCTGGTCTCGCCGCTCGATGCTATGAGTACATCGCTCGCCTCGGCGCACATGGTGCAGCACCTATTGCTCGTTCTGGTCGCAGCACCGTTGTTCGTGGTCAGTTCGCCACTCGCGCTGATGGCGCGCGGCCTGCCATCGAGTGCGCGACGGCACATCCGCATGTGGCGACGGCGACCGGTCGTCCGGCTGGCCGCCCGAGTTGTCGATCATCCGGTTGCGGTGTCGTTGTTGCATGTGCTCGCGATCTGGTTCTGGCACGCGAGCGGCCCGTACGAGGCGGCGCTGAACTCTCGCTCCGTGCACGTCGTGGAACACGGCAGCTTCCTCGCGACGGCGCTGCTGTCGTGGGCGGCGATTGCTGCCACGGCGCGCCGTCAGAGGATGCTGCGCCGACGGCGCGTGCCGAACCACGTCGCCATGTCGCGCGACCGGTCGCCGAACCGAACGGGAACGGGCCTCGGGGTGCTGGTGCTGTTTGGCTTGGCCGTGCAGAGCAGCATCCTGGGTGCGTTGCTCACCTTCGCGAGCGGCCCGTGGTACGAGACGTTCGAGTCGACAACATCTGCGTGGGGGCTGACCCCACTTGCCGATCAGCAGTTGGCCGGATTGATCATGTGGGTTCCTGCGGGTGGCTTGTACCTACTGGGTGCGCTGGCGCTCCTGCGCAGTTGGATCGACCCGCCACGCCAGACGTGGCCAGCTGCGCCCAGAGCGAACGTCGAACGGCTGACAGGAACCGGTGCGGCCGGCGCGGGCGGGGCCGACACGATGGCGGCCGAGAGTTGGGGCAGCGTCAGACGGCCGACGACCTCGGGGCGAGCGACCAGCGGATGACCTCGGTGATCGCCCTGCCTGCGGGGCGGACGAGCAGTGCTTCGCTGACGGGAAGCAGCGGGAGCCGGAGCGGCCAGCGAGTCCACGCCGGCAGTAGTGCGACCGCGGCTGCGGCCAACATTGCGTACGGGGCGCGGGCCGCGAGCGGGAGCGGTGGTTCGAACAGCAGGAACCGGGCGGCTTCGCGCGCCTCCGGTGTACTCACCATCTCGGGACGAAAGTCGCGCAGCTCAAGGCGTACCTCGGCAACCGTGGTGGGCGGTTCGAACACCCCGAGCTTGCGGGCGATCACTGCCATGTCGGCCACGTACTGGTCGGCCTGCGCGGGCCCGAGTGGTGCCGAACCGTAGCGCCGGTAGGCGGCGAGGAAGCTGTCGACTTCGCACACATGCACCCACCGCAACAGGTGCGGATCGTTGGCCGAGTAGGGCCGCCCGTCGGACGCCGTGCCCCGAACCCGTTGGTGTACGGCACGTACGGTTTCGATTGCTTGTTCAGCTGCCGGCGCTGGCCCGAACGTAGTGGCAGCCAGGAAATCGGCCGTGCGCTGCAAGCGGCCCCACGCGTCGCTGCGGTAGTCGGAATGCTGCGCCACGCCCGCCATCGCCAAGGGGTGCAGCGATTGCAGCAGCAGTGCGCGCAATCCTCCGACGAACATCGACGCGTCGGAGTGAATGGTGCGGATCGAATGATCGTCGGGGAACCACCGTGGACCCGGGGCGGACATGATTGCATGCGCCTTGGCACCGGGTTCGTCGCCGACGACCCGCGACCGGATCTGCGCGGCGACCCAGTCGCGCACGGGCTCGAACGTTGTCGAAAGGGCTTTCGTCGCCGCCGCTGGCGGGTTGCGACTCGTCATCTTCTGGTCACAGCCTCGGTACGACGATGAACGCGATCGTGGCCAGATGGCATCCGGCACCGGCCACGGTGAACAGGTGGAATACCTCGTGATAGCCAAACACGGTGGGCCACGGATCGGGACGGCGCAACGCATAGACGACAGCTCCAACCGTGTAGAGCATGCCGCCGCCGAGTACGAGACCAAAACCGGTCGGACCCAGACCGGAGTACAGCTGCGGAAAGGCGACCGCAGCCGACCAGCCGACCAGGACATAGATCGCGGTGAACAGCGATCGCCGTACATGAAGGGGCATCCATTCCAGTGCGATCCCGGCGGCGGTGCCACCCCAGACGGTCACCAACACAACCGGCTGCTGCCAGCCATGCAGGGACACAACGGCGATCGGGGTGTACGCACCGGCGATCGCCAGAAAGATCATCGAGTGGTCAAGGCGACGCACGATCGACAGCGGGCGCTCGTTCCAGCGGAAGCGGTGCAACAGCGACGACACACCGAACATCATGAGCGTGCCGATCAGGTACGTGAGCAGCAGTGCGCGTTCGCCGGGTGACGACGGAGTCGCCGAAACCATCACCGTGCCGAGTGTCGCCACGGTCGCGAAGGCGACGACGTGCGACCATCCTCGCAACAGTGGTGTGACATCAATGACCTGCACAATGACGACGGTACCCCGCATCGGCGGTGATGTGACCTCGCCCCGGTGTTACGTCAGGGCACGGGTGTTGCGTCAGGCGTCAACAGCGTGGGCGCGCAGGTCGGCCAGCGAGCTGTACTCGAGCGCCGATAGGTGGCAGGCCGCGAGGCGGACCTTCGGTGCGGCGCCCGCTTCGAACGCTTCTTGCCACCGGGCCGCGCACAGGCACCACTGATCGCCGTCGCTCAGCCCGGCGAAACCGTACTGCGGCATCGGCGTGCTCAGGTCGTTGCCGGCTGCTTTGCTGAACGCGAGGAACTCTTCGGTCATCACGGCGCACACCACATGCATGCCGGGATCGTCGCCGCGATTCTCGCAGCAGCCGGTGCGGTAGTACCCGGTAATCGGATCGAGTGAGCACGACTCCAGTTCGGTGCCGAGGACGTTGCGTTGACCCATCTCGCTATTGGAGCACATCGGTGCCCCTGGTGTTCAGCGCTAGTCAGCTCACCTCGACGTGCAGGGCTCGCCCGATGCTGTAGGTGATCACGCAGGCGAGTAACAAAATTGCGACCTGGCGAAACGCGGTCCACGACCGGCTGCGTTCGGCGAAACGCCCGATGGTCCAACCGAGCAGTGCCGCGGCGATCACCCCGAGCAACACCGATGCTGCGGTGGCGGCGGTTCCTGTGCCGATGAACCACGGGATGACCGGGAGGGCTGCGCCGACGACGAAGCACAGAAATGACAGCGCCGCCGCTTGCCACGCTGACGGAAGACCGCCGGTGTCGATGCCGAACTCTTCGCGGGCGTGTACTTCGAGGGCGCGGTCCGGGTCACGCATGACATCGGCCGCGGCCCGCTGTGCAGTACCCGGTTCCATCCCGTGGTCTTCGTACATCAGCGCCAGCTCGCGCTGTTCGGCCACGGCGTTCACGCCCAGTTCGTGGCGCTCCACCGCCAGTTCGCGCTGGACGAGCTCGTTCTGCGCGGAGATGCTGATCCACTCGCCGGCGGCCATGCTGACGGCACCGGCCATCGCCCCGGCGACGCCGGCCAGGCGCACCACGCTCGCCCCCACACCGCTGCCCGCAAAACCAAGCACCAGCAAGACGTTGGAGGTGAGCCCATCGCTCATCCCGAACACCGCGGCCCTCGCCAACCCACCCGACACCTGGCGGTGGCCGGGGTGAACCTCCGCCCTGCGTCTCACAGTGTGACGACTCATCGCCGGACAGGTTACTGGCGGACGCGGACGTACCGATCGCCACGAGTCAGCGGGGGTGGCACACTGGTGGGACCATGCAACGCGACATCGGCGTTGCGCCGAGTTGGTCGAAAGTCGAAGGAACAACATCGATGGGGATCACGCATCCGACTCGACGGGTTGGCGACGAATGGCTCGATGCTGTGCGCAACGCGCTCGGGCCGCGCGGTGACGTGGCCGACCGACTGGAAGGTTCGCTGCCGGCCGGTTACGACGAGCTGAGCCACCCCCCCACGGCCGCCGTCGATTTGCTGATCGTGGTCGATCTTGCCGACTCCGGCGGCGACCTGGCGACGGCGATCACCCGCTTTGCCGACGCCCCGGCAAGTGAATGGCGGTTCCGCGTGTACCACTCGGGCGGGTCGATTCCGTTAGCCGATCTGCTGCCGCTGCTGGACAACCTCGGCCTGCGCGCCCTCGACGAGCGGGCCTTCTCGTTCCAGATCGGCGGGGATGTGGTGATCCATCTGCACGATGTCGGTGTGCGCGCCCCCGAGGGGGTCTCGCTCGACGGGGAGCGTGCCGATCACCTTCGCGCCGCGTTCGAGGCCCAGTTTCGCGGCGAGGTGGAATCCGACGGGTTGAATCGCCTGGTACTCGCGGCCGAGCTGACGGCGCGCGAGGTGGAGGTGGTGCGTGCCTACACCAGATACCTCCGCCAAGTGGGGTTCCCGTTCAGTCAGGCATACATCGAGTCGACCGTCGTGCGTCATGCTGCGATCACGGCGATGCTCGTCGAACTGTTCGCTCATCGTTTCGATCCCGCGCGCGGGCGTGCTGCCGGTGTCCCCGGGGCAGCGGGCGCGGTCGAGACGGCGCTGCGGGCGTCGATTCTCGAGACGCTCGATGGGGTCCCGAGTCTGGACGACGACCGCACGCTGCGGGCGCTGCTGGCCCTGATAGACGCGACGCTGCGTACCAACGTGTACCAACGCAGTCGTGACGGCATTGCCGCACACCGCGAGGTGATGTCGTTCAAGTTCGATCCCGCCAAGGTTCCCGACCTTCCGCTACCCAAGCCGATGTTCGAGATCTGGGTGTGCTCACCGCGGGTCGAGGGCGTCCACCTGCGTGGCGGGCGCATCGCCCGCGGCGGTCTGCGCTGGAGCGACCGGCGCGAAGATTTCCGGACCGAGGTGCTCGGCCTCGTGAAGGCGCAGATGGTCAAGAACGCGGTGATCGTGCCGACGGGGGCCAAGGGCGGATTCTTCCCGAAGCGGGCGACCGCAACCGCCGAGGAGTTCCGGGCCGAGGGTTTGGCGTGCTACCGGGCGTTCATCTCCGGCCTCCTCGACATCACCGACAACATCGTCGATGGGCAGGTGGTGCCACCCATCGACGTGGTGCGCTACGACGGCGACGACCCGTACCTCGTCGTTGCCGCCGACAAGGGCACGGCCACCTTCAGCGATGTGGCCAACGGCATCTCGGCCGAGTACGGGTTGTGGCTCGGCGATGCATTTGCTTCCGGCGGCAGCGCTGGGTACGACCACAAAGCGATGGGCATCACTGCCCGCGGTGCGTGGGAAAGCGTTCGCCGCCACGCCAGAGCGATCGGCAAAGATGCCGACCGCGACACGATGACCATCGTCGGCATCGGCGACATGTCGGGCGACGTGTTCGGCAACGGCTTGCTGCGGTCACCGCACCTGAAGCTGGTGGCTGCGTTCGATCACCGGCACATCTTCATCGATCCCAATCCAGATCCGGCCGAGTCGTTCGCCGAACGTCATCGGCTGTATGCGATGCCGCGAAGCAGTTGGGCCGACTACGCCGCAGCGCTCATCTCCGAAGGTGGCGGCGTATACCCGCGCACCCTGAAACACATCGAGATCTCGCCGGCTGCGCAACGCGCGCTCGGTACCGACCGGGCCACGTTCACCCCGATGGAGCTTGTTTCCACCATCGTGCGTGCACCTGTCGACGTGTTGTGGAACGGCGGCATCGGCACCTATGTGAAAGCCGTCTCCGAGACGCACGCCGATGTCGGCGATCGGGCCAACGATGGCGTGCGCGTCAACGGTGGCGAGTTGCGCTGCAAGCTGATTGGCGAGGGCGGCAACCTCGGGCTCACCCAGCGCGGCAGGATCGAGTACGCCCTCAACGGCGGGCTCATCTACACCGATGCGATCGACAACTCGGCGGGCGTGGATTGCAGCGATCACGAGGTGAACATCAAGATCCTCCTCGGAGACGTGATGACAACCACGGGATTGACGCTGGCCGATCGCGACACCTTGCTTGCGTCGATGACCGACGAGGTCGGCGAACTCGTCCTCGATGACAACCGCGCCCAGACCTTGGCGTTGGCCATCGCCCGCCGGCAGGCGCTCCCGATGGTCAACGTGCATGCCCGCTATCTCAACTCGCTGGAGGCCGAGGGCTGGATCAACCGCCAGCTCGAATACTTGCCGACCGACAAGCAGATCGCCGACCGGCAGGCTCTGGGGGCGGGCCTCACCACGCCGGAGTGCGCGGTGTTGCTCGCGTACACCAAGACCGCGAACATCGACCTCCTCGTCGATTCGAGCCTGCCCGACGACCCGGCGCTCCAGCCCGAACTGCACCGCTACTTCCCGGCCGTGTTGCAACAGCGCTACCCCGCCGAGATTGCCCGTCACCGTCTGCGCCGCGAGATCATCGCCACCCAGGTCGGGAACCAGATGGCCAACATCTCCGGCATCTCCTTTGATCACCGCGTGACCGAGGACATTGGTGTCGGTGTCGTGGAGATCACGCGAGCGTGGGTTGCCGCGCGCGATGTGTTCGGTCTCGCCGCGACATGGGACCGGATCGACGGCCTTGGCGCGGACGTTCGACTCGATGTGCAGCTCGAGTTGTTCATGGAGGCCCGTGGGATGCTGGAACGCAGCGTCTCGTGGATACTCCGGCACCGTCGCCCACCGGTCGACATCACCGCCGTCGTCGGGCAGTTTCGGCCCCCGATGGCACGTTTGGCGTCGGGTCTCGACGACGTGTTGTCGGGCCGGATGCGCGAGCGGATGTTCGCCATCGAGGCGGGTCGGATCACCGCAGGTGTGCCCGAAGTTCTGGCGCAGCACGCAGCGATGTGGCCGTTGATGCACACATCGTTCGATGTGATCGAACTCGCCCAGCGGCGAGCCATCGATCCCGTCGACGCGGCGCGGATCTACTGGAAGGTGTTCGGGGTGTTGGACATCGACTGGCTGTGGGATGCAATCGGTGCGCTGCCGCGCAGCAATCGGTGGCAGACGCAGGCCCGATCTGCGTTGCGTGATGACTTGTTGGCGGTACTGGCCGATCTCACCGACGACTCGCTCGAACTCGGTTCGGTCGAGTTGTGGTGCGCCACGAACGAGCGTGTGGTCGCACGTACCGCCAACATGTTCACCGAGATCCGCCGCGCCGACAGCTTCGACATCACCACGCTGTCGGTGGCGATCCGCCAACTGCGCAACCTGGCCCTCACCACGCAGCGCCCCGACTGATCAGCGCGAGCGTGCCGGTCGCGATCGGCCCGGCCGCCAAGATCCTCGGCGCCAAAACCTTCGCCGTCAAAACCTTCGCCGCCAAAACCCTCGCCGCTAGCGTTGATGGGATCATGGATTCACCACGCCTGCGCATTGCGCCGTCCCCGACGGGGTTCTTCCACGTCGGCGGGGCGCGCACAGCGCTCTACAACTGGGCGCTCGCCCGTCGCCTCGGTGGCACGTTCGTGCTGCGCATCGAAGACACCGATGAGGCGCGCAACCGGCCCGAGTGGTTCCAGGGCATCATCGATGCGTTGGCATGGTTCGGGATCAGCGCCGACGACCCGGCGTTCGAGGGCCCCTACTTCCAAAGCGCCTATGCAGCCGAGCACGTGGCCGCCGCGAACCGTTTGTTCGAGACGGGCCACGCGTACTACTGCGACCTGACGAGCGAGCAGATCCAGGAACGCTCCACGGCCAACGGCGCCACCGGCTACGACGGCTACTCCCGCGACCGCGGCCTTGGCCCAAGGCCCGGCAGCGTGCTCCGCTTCCGTGTCCCGGCCGGAACCACGGTGGTGCGCGATGCGGTGCGCGGCGAGGTGTCGTTCGACAACGCGACGATCGAGGACTTCGTGTTGCTGCGCGGCAACGGATCGCCGATGTTCCTGTTGGCCAACGTGGTCGATGACATCACGATGCGAATCAGTCATGTGATCCGTGCCGAGGAGCACCTGCCGAACACGCCTAAGCAGCAGATGCTGTGGGAAGCGCTGGGCCATCCGGCGCCAGTGTGGGGGCATGTGCCGGTGCTGGTGAACGAGCAGCGCAAGAAGATCTCCAAGCGCCGCGACAAGGTTGCGCTGGAACAGTTCCGCGATGATGGCTTCGTCGCCGGGGCGATGGTGAACTATCTGATGACGCTCGGCTGGTCGCCGCGGGGCGACACCGAGATCGTGCCGTGGTCAACGATCGAGGCCGTTTTCCGCCTCGAGGACGTCACCCACTCGCCGGCGTTCTTCGACCTCAAAAAGCTGGCTGCGTTCAACGGCGAATACATCAGGGCGATGCCCGTCGAAGCCTTCACCGAGGCGTGCCGCCCATGGCTGAATCGGTGGTGCGGCGAGCACCCCGAAGCGGTGTGGAACGAGGCGGTGTGGAACGCGATGGCCCCGTTCGTGCAGCTCCGCGCGATCACCCTGGCCGATGCCGCCGGCGTGGTCGACTTCTTGTTCTTGCCCTCACCGGAGCTTGATGAAGCAAGCCTGGCCAAGCTCGTGTCGACTGCCGATCTCGCGTCGTCGACCTCGGCGGTGCTGTGCGGCAGTGTGGCCGCGTTCGCCGTGTGCGAGTGGTCGGCCGAAATGATCAAGGCCGCATTCGAGGCGGTCGCCGACGCTCAGGGCCTGAAGATCGGCAAGGCGCAGGCGTCCGTGCGCGTGGCCGTCACCGGCCGTACGGTCGGGCCGCCGTTGTTCGAATCGATCGAGTCGCTCGGGCGTGACGAAACCCTGCGCCGCATCCGGGCCCTGCAGGGGCTCATCGCTGCCCGGTGAGCGACCTATGGGCGCAGTACCGCGGCGATGACCCGACAGGGGATGCGAACGGCAACGACGCGGTCCATGCTCATGACCGTGCGACCGAGATGAACGAGGTGAACGAGGTCGCCGCACGCCCGGCCGGTGTCGACGCTGATCCGACGCCCGTTGGCGGTGTGCGGGTGGTGGTGCCCCGCCGCCGTCGCCCATGGCGGCGGCGAGTGGTGTGGACCGTGTTGCTGGGCGTGTTCGGGGGACTCGCCTACTACGGCGTGACGGTGTTGCAGGTTCATGCCACCGGCCGCGGCGACGAGGCAGGCCCGGTGGATGCGATCGTGGTGATGGGTGCCGCCCAGTACGACGGCACGCCGTCGCCGCTGTTGCAGGCCCGGCTCGATCACGCCGTCGAGCTGTGGAACGACGGCCTTGCCGCGGTGATGGTGGTGACTGGTGGACGCCAACCCGGGGACCGGTTCACCGAAGCGGAGTCGTCGGCTGCATACCTGGTCGAACGCGGCGTCCCGGAGGGTTCGATCCTGAGTGAGAGCGTGGGCCAGAACTCGTACGACTCGCTGCGCGGCGTCGCCGATCTGCTCGCGGCGCGCCAGATGAACAGCGTGTTGTTGGTGAGCGATCCGTTCCACTCGTTGCGGATCAAGCTGACCTCAGCCGAGCTCGGCCTCGACGCGTCAGTGTCGCCGACGCGCACCAGCCCGGTGCAGGGCCGTGCCGCGCTGAATCGTGAGATGAAGGAGGCCGCCGGTGTCGCGCTCGGCAGGATCATCGGGTTCCGGCGCTTGCTCGGGGTCACCGGCTGATAGTGATCAGCCGATGGTTCGACCAGCCAGGCCCATCACGTCGGCCACGAGCTCGAACGACTGTTGCCGTGCCGCCGGGGAATGGACGTTGGTGGTGATCATCAGTTCGTCGGCCCCGGTGCGCTCGGCGAGTTGCTCGAGCCCCTTGCGCACCGTCGCCGGGTCGCCGACCACATGCTCGGCCGTCCACGAATCGACCGTCGCCTGCTCGATAGGTGAGTACGGATAGGCGGCGGCCTCCTCCGGGCTCGGATACACGTCGGGTCGCCCCTGGCGGAGGCGAAGGATGGCTAACGCCCCCGACCCGGCCAACCAGGCAGCCTCATCGTCGGTATCGGCGCACACCACGTTCACGCCCAGCATCAGGTACGGCCGTTCCAGTACAGACGACGGCTTGAATGCGGCGCGGTAGGCCTGGACCGCGGCGCCGGTGTTGCCGGCCGCGAAGTGGTGGGCAAACGAAAATGGCAGCCCGAGCGAACCGGCCAGATGGGCGCTGAAATCGCTACTGCCGAGCAACCACAGCGCGGGCATGTAGCCCCGCGCCGGCACCGCGTGGATCGCGCTGAACGGATGCGTGGAAGCAGCGTTGGCGGAGGGTTCGGGGCCCTCGAAGTACCCGATCAGCTCGGCCAGTTGGCGGGGGAAATCGTCGGCCCCGTCGAGGCTGCGACTCCGCCGCAGCGCCATCGCGGTCAGACCGTCGGTGCCCGGAGCGCGGCCGAGACCGAGATCGATCCGGCCCGGGTGAAGCGCTTCGAGCATGCCGAACTGCTCGGCGATGGTGAGTGGCGAATGGTTCGGCAACATCACCCCGCCGGAGCCGAGGCGCATATGTGTGGTGACCGATGCGAGGTGGGCGAGCAGCACCGCCGGTGATGAACTGGCGATGCCCGGCATGTTGTGGTGCTCGGCCACCCAGTAGCGGGTGAACCCCAGCCCGTCGGTCAAGCGGGCCAGCTCCAGCGAGGCGCCTAACGCATCGGCAGGCGTGCTCCCGGACGAAACAGGGGCAAGGTCGAGCACGGACAGCGCGGCGGTGGGCATGCATGTCCCAACGCCCGCCGGGTGCCCGGTGTTCCCATCGAGGCCGATCGTCCAGCCTGAAACCGGGTGGGAGCGCAGATTCGTCGTTGGTACACTCGTGGCTCCACGGGCATGCCCGATGGGGAATGGTGTAATTGGCAACACAGCAGTTTCTGGTACTGTTATTCAGGGTTCGAGTCCTTGTTCCCCAACGTTTCCGAAGGCCGACCGAGCAGGTCGGCCTTCGCCGTTCACCGGTGTACCGGTCGCCAAAGCGGTTGGCGGCCATGGTTGCCGTTGGTAGTGTGCTGGGGCTACTTGGCCCCATCGTCTAGTGGCCTAGGACACCACCCTCTCAAGGTGGCGGCACGGGTTCGAATCCCGTTGGGGCTGCCAATACAACCCCAGGTCAGAGCCACTCTTCGGAGTGGCTCTCCTGGTTTTCAACAGCTCTTGCCAATGGCGTGCCAATGTATTGACTGGAGACTGCCAATGAAAGGGTTCATCCGACGCCGAGGCGACGCCTGAGAGCTGCGTGTCTACTTGGGCACCGACCCCGTAACGAACAAGCAGCGCGACGCGTCACGAACAGTGCGCGCCGGAAAGCGCGAAGCACAGCGGGTGCTCAAAAACGAGATGATCAGCAAAGCCGAACGCGGCCTGTCGGTGCGCACAAGCGCGACCGTCGGGGATCTGCTCGAGCAGTGGTTCGACTTCGCCGCCCGTGATTTCTCGCCGAAAACGGTCAAGGAGACGCGAGGTTTCATCGACCGGAACCTGCGTCCAGCGCTCGGCCCGGTGCCGCTCTCGAAGTTGAAGGCGAGCGATCTCGATCGCTTCTACCGCAAGCTGTCGGTCGACGGGGGATCACGGTCCGGACTTGCCGACACGGTGTACCAGTAACACCGTCGACGGCTCGGAGCCCTGGTACCCGGACTCGGTCTCACGTAGCTTCCAACGATTGTGTAAGCAGGAGGGGCTGACCGGCGTTCGCCTCCACGAACTGCCGATCCGTCCTCAGGGCGAGTCATGAGAACTCCTTCAAAGTCGTTGCGAGACGCACCGACGCGCGGTGGAGGTTCTTCTTGACGGAACCGACCGAGATGCCGAGCGTGTCGGCGATCGAGCGTTCGTTGAGGTCGGAGTAGTGGCGCAACAGCACGCACTCCCGCTGTCGGCGAGGCAGCGCGACGACGGCGCTGAGTACCGCAGAGCGCTC
>JANOKQ010000496.1:0-4135 GCA_031419375.1 Acidimicrobiaceae bacterium | reverse complement strand
AGGTGCTCGGCGGCGTCGGCCACTTCGCCTGGCTCGACCATCCCGGGGTAGTCCGGGCTGCTCTGGACCGCCTCGTCAACAACTGAAACTACGAACGGCTATCGGTGTGACCGGTCACCCATCCGCTTGCGTCTCTACTCGCGGCCGGAAGGATGCCGATCGTGACTCCCCGTGTCCCGCAAGACGTTCCCTGACCGGAACTGCTGTCCGGCGATGCGCCCAGTCCAGCCCAGATAGACGCACACGGGTGAGGCGCCGGTCCCGGTGTCAACGACGGCCGAAAGTTGGGACTCCTCAGGTTCGTGCGTCGAAAGTGCTCAGTCTTCGAGCGTCACCGACACCTGCGGCTCCCTACCGACCCTGCGGAAACCCGTGCGTGCGGTCGCGCCCCGTCGGGTCAAGCGCGGCGAACGAGCGACCCCCGAACGCCTGACCCTGCCATTGACCGGCCGCCGGTCGCGCCGAACGTGGGCCCACGGTTCTACTCCGGATTCGGCCCATTGCGCCCCGCACGATCTGAGTTGAGGTGTGCGCGCATGGGAGACTCCCACCATGGCGGTCAGCGACGAACAAGTCCCGGCGCAGGCAGAAGTCCGAGCCGAGAGCCCTCGAGCCACCGCCGTTCGATCGCGTCGGCTGGTGGGGAGGGACCGCGAGATCGCCGAGGTCGCCGAGGCCGTAGCGTCCGTGCCGTTGACGACAGTGACCGGCCCCGGTGGTGTGGGTAAGACGGCGTTGGCGCTCGCCGTCGCGGCGGAATCATCGGCGAGGTTCCCCGATGGCGTCTTCGTCGTCTGGCTTGCTTCCCTGCGGTCAGCGGACCTCGTGGCAGGCGAGGTGGCCGCACAGGTCGGGCTGCAGCGATCGGGTGGTGAGTCCGACGTGGATGCGCTCACCCGATGGCTGACGGACCGTGATCTCCTGCTTGTGCTCGACAACTGCGAGCACGTCGTCTCGGCGGTGGCCCAACTCGTCGAGGAGCTCACCGCTCGGCTCTCTCACCTACACGTGCTCGCGACGAGTCGGGAGCCACTGTGGGTCGTGGACGAGCTGAACCACCGACTGGCGCCGTTGATGGTGGCGGGCACCGACGCCGGCCGCGCCGAGATCGACGCGTGCCCGGCGGTGCTCCTGTTCCGAGAGCGAGCCGGCGACAGGATGCACACATCGCTTGACACCGATCGTGCAGTCGGGCTGATGGGAGAGATCTGTCGTCGCGTCGACGGTCTCCCGCTCGCCATCGAGCTGGCGGCGGCAATGGTCGCCGGGCTCGAGCTGGAGGACATCTCACGGCACCTCGATGACCTGTTCGACCTGCTGCCCCAGGCGACGCGGCGCGCCGACGGCGCGCGGCGAACGCTGCGCGCCACCGTGGAGTGGAGCGACGCCCTGTTGTCCGAGAACGAGCGCCGGCTACTGCGACGAATGGCCGTATTCGCGGGCGGCTTCGATCTCGCAGCGATCAATGCGGTGTGCGCGATTGAGGGCCAGAGCGCAGCGAAGGTTGCCGGCCTGACCGCCGGTCTCGTCGAAAAATCGCTGCTGCTGAAGGATCAAGCCACCGGCCTGTACCAGCTACTCGAGACGATTCGCCAGTACGCCACCGAGCAACTGGCCCTCGCCGGTGAACTCGACGCAATTCGCGATCGCCACGCATACTGCTACCTCGAAATCGGGCTTCGCGAATCCGGTGCCACAATGACGGGCCCGGAGCTGCCGCACCTGGAGATGCTCCATCGCATCGAGGACAACAGCCGGGTGGCCCTCGAACGCCTCCTCACTATCGACCCCGAACGGGCGCTGGGCCTCGCGGCAAGCCTGAACATCTTCTGGTGGACACAGGGCAAGTTGCGGGAGGGCATCTCCTGGCTCGAGCGAGCACGCGAGGTGTCTCCTGACGCTCCTGCCGAACTGCGGGCGACGAGCCTGTTCTGCGAAGCGTTCCTCGTCGGGCACGACACCGACGACTGGCAGGCCGCGGCAAGGCTCCTCGACCTCGGGATCGACGCCATCTCCGCTGCCGATGAACCGCCGCTCATCCTCGGCATGCTGCTCTGCCTGCGGGGAGAGTGCGACGTCTTCAACGATGACCCGACGTCCGCCCTCGCGCGCACCGAAGCGGGATACGACATCGCGGCGCGGTACCCGGGCTCGTGGGGTGAGGGCTTCTGTGCCTGGAACGTGGGCAATGCCCGCCGGGCAGTCGGCGACGAGGACGGCGCCCTGGCGATGTTCATGAAGTGTCACGACGTCGGCAAAGAACACGGCTACGGGATCGCGGACATGGTTGCCTGCAACGACGTGGCCAAGACGTGGGAAGAGCGTGGCGTGCTGGATGCGGCACGCGATTTCTGGGAACGTGCGCTGCAGCTTCGACGCGACCTCGGTGCGCTGCGAATCGGTTACGTGCACGGAACGATGTCGACTGCACTCCTCGCTGTCGCACGTGTGGCTGAACAGCAAGGGGATCTGGCCACTACCTCGACACTCCTCCGTGAGGGTCTCCCGCTGGCGGAGGAGATGCGTGAGGTCGAGACCGCACGACTGATGGCCGAGCTCCTCAGTAGGACGACGCAGGTTGAATCGATGCAGCGTGCGACCCTTCGGCCGGAGGACGGCCTCTGGCGCGTCGAGTTCAATGGCACGAACCTGCATGTGCCTGACCTCAAGGGCCTGTGGCACCTGCGCGAGTTGGTCGCACGGCCGCACCAGGCCGTGCGGGCGCTATCGCTGATCGGAGCGACGAGCGAGACTCCGCTGCCGAGCGCCGATACCGGCCCCATCCTCGACCAGCAGGCGCTCATGCAGTACCGCCGCCGTCTCACCGAACTCGACGACGAGTTGGATGCCGCGGCGATTCGCGGCGACACGAAGCGGCAAGCGGAGCGGAGCGCCGAGCGTGATGCGCTGATCGCCGAACTCAAGCGGGCTACCGGGTTGGGTGGCCGGCCCCGGCGGTCCGGCTCACCGACCGAGAAGGCCCGGCTCAATGTGACCCGAACGATTCGTCACGCCATCAATGAGCTCGCTTCGAGGGCCCCAGAGCTCGCGGCGCACTTCGACCAATCCATTGTGACGGGGGTGTCCTGCTGCTACGAGCCGGCAGTCGACATCGCGTGGTCGACCTGACGTACGGACGTGGTTCGTTCAGAACGAACCACACGCAAGCCACGAACGAACGCCTAAGTAGTAGGGGGACAAGCGGTCGCCCCACACAGAAGGAGTCCTCGAGATGGCAACCAACAAAGAACTCATCGAAAATCTCTACGAGTGCTTCGGAGTCGGTGATGTGCCGGCCGTCCTCGGCGCCATGGCCGACGACATCCGGTGGACCGAGGCCGATGGCTATCCGCTCGCCGGCACGTTCGTCGGTCCGCAGGCCGTGCTCGACGGCGTGTTCATGCGACTCGGCGAGATCGGCGACCACTATTCCGTGGTACCTGAGCAGCACGTCGCTGAGGGTGACACCGTCGTGACGCTCGGGACCTACACGTGGAAGCACAAGGAGACCGGCGTGCCCGCCTCAGTGAAGATGGCCCACGTGTGGGACATTCGCGATGGCAAGGTTGTCGGGTTCCAGCAACATGTCGACACCGTCAAGGTTCGTGAACTCAGCTGACTTCACGCAGGTGCACTGAGGCTTCGGTCGCGAAGGGGGTGGCCGCCGACATTGGCGGGAAGTGCGCCCCTGGCAAGAATCCACCGCCAGCTGGTGGCGGCGCGGGCACGGGTCTGGATGTGCGACGTGCGACGTGCGACGTGCGACGACCGATGGGCTGGGAAGATCGACCACCACCACTTCACCGGCCTGGTGCGGCTACCTGTGCGGCTCGTGCAACGCGACGGTCGAGCTCTGCCGACACATCAGCGGATGCCGATTGGCCGCCTACCTCGCACGGCCGCTGGCGCACGCCCTCGACCTGCCTTACCCCGGACATAACACTCAGCTGGCAAGCAGCCGCAACGTCGAGAGGCGCGCTCGCTTTGACACGGTGATGGCAGGCGGAGTCGTTGATAGTTCGCGGAGCTGAGGCCAAGGTCCGCGAGCTCCTCCGCGGCGATGCGACGTCGGGTCTTGCCGGCGATATCGCGAGGACGGACTCGGGCGAGCATCGCCTTGGCCTGCAAGGCAGTG
>JANOKQ010000495.1:0-4847 GCA_031419375.1 Acidimicrobiaceae bacterium | reverse complement strand
GCGATGTCGGTGCCGGCCGGCTGGCATCGCCAGAGCGGATCGTGGCGATGGTGGAACAGGTGCTCGGGCCGCGTGACATGTTCGGGCTGACGGTGGTGGTCAGCGCGGGTGGCACTCGCGAACCGATCGATGCGGTACGGGTGATCGCCAATCGCAGCAGCGGCAAGCAGGGCTACGCAATCGCCGCCGAAGCGGTGGCGCGGGGCGCATCCGTGACGGTGGTGTCCACGGTCGAGTTGCCGGTTCCGCCCGGCGCGGTCGTGCGTCGGGTCGAGACCGCGGCCGAGATGCAGGCTGCGATGAACGCGCTCGCGCCCGATGCCGACGTGGTGATCATGGCCGCAGCCGTTGCCGATTTCCGCCCTGTTGCGGCTGCTGCGGGCAAGATCAAGAAACACGATGGCGTGCCCGAGATCGTGCTCGAACCGACGCCCGACATCCTTGCTGCACTGGGGGCCGCGAAGCCCTCCGGCCAGGTGCTCGTCGGATTCGCCGCCGAGACCGCCGACCTGCTCGCCAATGCTCGGGCCAAGCTGTGCGCCAAGCGGCTCGATCTCATCGTCGCCAACGACGTCAGCGCCCCAGGGGTCGGTTTCCAACACGACACCAACGCCGTCACCTTGTTGCACGCCGATGGCGAATCGATCACCATCGAGCTCAGCGACAAACGCCACATCGCGCGGGCGGTTCTCGATAGCGTGTGCACGATTCGCCGCAACGCGCCGTCGCCTACACGATCACCGGATACCTACACAATCAACAGATAGAGGAGCCTCACGACTGTGAGACCGTTCACGTTCACCTCCGAAAGCGTTACCGAGGGTCATCCCGACAAGATGGCCGATCAGGTGAGCGATGCCGTGCTCGATGCGATCCTCGCCGAGGATCCGAACGGCCGTGTCGCCTGCGAAACGCTCCTCACGACCGGGCTGTGCGTGGTTGCCGGCGAGATCACCACCAACGCCTACGTCGACATCCCCAAGCTCGCCCGCGAGGTCATCAACTCGATCGGCTATGACAACGCGGCCTACGGATTCGACGGCAACACCTGCGGGGTGATCGTCAGCATCGACGAACAGAGCGCCGATATCGCCCAGGGCGTCGACAAGAGCGAGGAGCTCCGTGGCGGCAAGGCCGGCGAAGATCTGATCAACAGCCAAGGGGCCGGCGACCAGGGGATGATGTTCGGCTACGCCTGCGACGAAACCCCCGACCTGATGCCGCTGCCGATCTGGCTCGCCCACCGGATGGCCGAACGCCTGTCCGAGGTACGCAAGGCCGGTGCCGTTCCGTACCTGCGCCCCGACGGCAAGACCCAGGTCACCTTCGAATACATCGATGGCCGCCCCGTAAAGCTCAGCCACGTGCTCATTAGCACCCAGCACGCCGACGGCATCGACCGCGACAGCGTGATCCGCCCGGACCTCATCGAGCAGGTCATCACCCCGATGGTGCCGGCCGAGTTCGCCGACGACGGCTACAACGTGTACGTCAACCCGACCGGCAAGTTCGTCGTCGGCGGACCGCACGGCGACACCGGCCTCACCGGGCGCAAGATCATCGTCGACACCTACGGCGGCATGGGTCGCCACGGTGGCGGTGCCTTCAGCGGCAAGGATCCCAGCAAGGTCGACCGGTCTGCGGCGTATGCAGCCCGCTGGGTGGCCAAGCATGTCGTCGCCTCCGGGGCGGCCAGCCGCTGCGAAGTGCAGGTCGCATATGCGATCGGCATGGCCCATCCGGTCAGCATCCTCGTCGAGACCTTCGGCACCGAAAACGTCGATCCCGACGTGATCGTGCAGGGCGTGCGTGACGTGTTCGACCTTCGTCCCGCAGCCATCGTGCGTGACCTCGACCTGAAGCGGCCGATCTTCCGCAAGACCGCCGCGTACGGCCACTTCGGCCGGTCGCTGCCGGAGTTCACCTGGGAACACGTCAGCCGGCTCGACGACTACAAGAGCGCCATCGGTCTCTGACCCGGGCGTGAACGGTGCGCCGGGCGTGAACGTTGCCACGGTGCTGCCCGACGTGACCGGGCTGGACAAGACCTTCGACTACCTCGTTCCCGATCACTTGGGCGAGCGGGTGAAAGTCGGGTCGATGGTGCGCGTCCCGCTTGCCGGGAGACGAATCGGCGGTTGGGTGCTCGGCCTGGCCACGGCATCGGAAGAGGTGGCCCTCGACCGGCTCGTGCCGATCGCGAAGTGGTCGGGGCACGGACCCGCCAGCGACGTGATCGACCTTGCCGGGTGGGCCGCCCGGCGCTGGGGGGTCGGGCGGTTGCGCCCGTTGCTGGTGAGCGCCAGCCCTTCGCGGATGGTGCCGGCGTTGGTGATCGTGCGCCGTGTCCCGTTCACTCACGCGGTGCCGGCGGCGATTGCCCGGCTGCTCGACAGCGGCGGGGGAGTTGCCCGTGTGGCTCCCCTCGATGACGGCTATGAGGTGGTGCTCGCCGCTGTCGCTCACGCGCAGTCGGTTCGACGCGCCCAGCCTGTAGCCGGCTCGCTGATCGTTGTGCACCCGGCGGCGGCGGCGATGTACCGGTTGGCGGCCCGGTTGCGTGCGGCCGGTTTGGTGGTGGCGGTACTGCCCGACGATTGGGCGCTTGCCGCAGGCGGGGCCGACGTGGTCATCGGGGGGCGCGCCACGGTGTGGGCAACAGTGCCGGCGGTCGGCGCGATCGTGGTGATCGACGAACACGATGAGGCGCTCCAAGACGAGCGATCGCCTACCTGGCATGCCCGCGACGTCGCGATCGAGCGAGCGGCGCGCGATGGCGCACCGTGCCTGCTGGTATCGCCGTGCCCGACGGTGACCGCTCTGGCATGGTCCGGCAAGCGTTGGGTTCGGCCCGCAGCCGATGACGAGCGCGCCGGGTGGCCCGCGGTGGAGGCGATCGATCGCAGCGACGAAGAACCGTGGAAGCGTTCGCTGCTCACGTCGCCGTTGATCGAAGCGCTGCGCGACCACTCGCTGCGGGTGGTGTGCGTGCACAACACCCCAGGACGGGCTCGGCTGCTGGCGTGTCGGCGGTGCCGTTCGTTGCTGACCTGCGAGCGTTGTCACGCGTCGGTCCAGCAGCGCGACGATTCCCGCTTGGAATGCCGCCGCTGTCACACGGAGCGGCCGCCGGTGTGCCAGCACTGTGGTTCGGGCGCGCTGGCCAACGTCCGCCCCGGAGTGGCTCGCGTGCGCGACGAGATGGAGGCAGCTGCGGGCCGGGTGGTGGTGGCGGTCACCGCCGCCGGCCAACGCAAGATGCCGGGGGGATCGCACGTAGACGAAATCGGCTCGGGCACGGCCAACGTGTACGTGGGGACCGAGGCGGTGCTGCACCGAGTCGGCGACGCCGACGTGGTGGTGTTCCTCGACTTCGACAGCGAGCTGTTGGCCCCCCGGTACCGGGCGGCCGAGCAGGCATTCGCGTTGCTGGTGCGGGCTGCGCGGCTGCTTGGGCCGCGCGATACGGGCGGGCGGATGCTGATCCAAACCTTCAATCCGGGCCACGAGGTGGTGCAGGCGGCGGTGCTCACCGATCCGGGTCGCGTCGCCAGCGCCGAGGCGGCACGCCGCCGCGATCTGGGGCTGCCTCCATTCGGGGCGCTGGCTCATGTGAGCGGGGCCGGTGCCGCAGACTTCGTTGCCGCTTCCGGTTTGCAGAACGCGCCCGACCGCGACGGGGTGCTCGTGCGGGCCGACACCTGGGACGATCTCGGCCCGGTACTGGCGGCTACGGTGCGCCCGAAGGGCTCACGCCTACGGGTGGAGGTCGACCCCGCCCGACGCTGAAACGGGCAGTGAACCGGGTTCAGGATTGGGATGGCCCGCTTGTACCCGCAGCACCCGGAAACCGGCGCCAACGGCGGCTCGTTCTGTGGGGAACCCGCCACGGTTCAGCCACTCCTGGAGCGAATCGGCGCCGAGGTGCTTCTGCACGACGAGATGCGCCTCGCCGGTCGGTGTGAGCAGCGCGAGCCAGCGCAACAGCAGGGCGTGGAGCGCGGGCTTGCCGATCCGGATGGGAGGGTTGCTCCACATTGCATCGAACCGGAGGCTGACATCAATGTCGTCGGGAGCCACGACCCGCACATTCGAAACGTTGTTGGCGTCGGCGTTACGCACGCACAGGTCGCGCGCCCGGGCGTTGACGTCGACCGCCCACACGATGGCCTCGGGGCAACGCCGGGCCATCGAGATGGCGATCGCCCCCGTCCCGCAACCGAGGTCGACCAGGTTACCCGATCGTGGCGGCGCGGGGGCCTTGAGCAGCAGCAACTTCGTGCCGGTATCGACACGGTCGTAGCCGAACACGCCCCGATCGGTCGTGATCGTCAGCGGCCCGTCCGGGAGCGCCCAGACCACATCACGCGGTGCCGACTCGACCGTTGGGTCTTCCTCGAAGTACTGCTTCACGCTGCTTTCACCGCTCCTACGGTACCGGTGCTCGGGGGTCGGTAGCCTTGACGCCATGGGCTATACGATCCGTACCTTCGGTGATCCGGTGCTGAAGACCAAGGCCGCTGCCGTCACCGACATCGATGGCAAGATCGCCAGGCTCGTCGACGACATGTTCACCACCCTCTACGACAGCGATTCCGGCATCGGGCTCGCCGCGCCACAGATTGGTGTGCAGAAGCAGATCTTCGTGTGGGACATGGACGATCAGCCGATGGTGGTGATCAACCCCGAGATCGTCGAGAGCCGGGGCGAGTGGTTGTACGACGAGGGGTGCCTGAGCATTCCCGGCCTCTACGTCGAGATGGTCCGGCCCAACGAGGTGCTGATGCGCGGGCTCGACATCGATGGCAATATCATCGAGATCGAGGCCAGCGAACTGGAAGGCCGGC
>JANOKQ010000494.1:0-2414 GCA_031419375.1 Acidimicrobiaceae bacterium | reverse complement strand
CCTGCACCAGCGGCGGATCGATCGCCGAGTTGGTGCCGTGCAGGGCCAGCCATCTCCCGCCGGCAACGACCCATGCCCGTAGCGCAGTTTGGGCATGCTCGCTCGGGCGGACGTTGCAGGTGTAGGAGATGAGCAGATCGCACCCGGTGATCGCGGCGACATCTTCGTAGTCCTGCGCCACCTGGACGCGGATCTCGGGCCGGTCGGCGAGCAACGTGAGCAGTTGTAGGCGGGCGTAGTCGAAGTCGTGCCACCAGCCGCCGCACACGAGGTAGGCGTCGATGCGCCCCGTCCCATTCGTGGTCGCCGTAGCCGCCATCGGTGCCGTCATCGGTGCCGCGCCGGGGTTCAGAACTTGATCCGCTTGGTATAGCCGCCGTCGATCACCACGTTGGCGCCGGTGATCAAACTCGCCGCTGGCGAGGCGAGGAAGGCAATGGTGTTGGCCACCTCGCGGGGTTCGCCGAGCCGCTTCAACGGCATCTTCGCGACGGTCGCGTCGTAGAACGCCTCCATCTGGGTCTTGATCTTGTCCCAGTTCCCGCCCTCGAAAAACACCGGACCGGGCGAGACGATGTTGACCCGAATCCCTTTCGGGGCAAGGGATTGGGCGAGGTTGTTGGCATACGCGGTCATCGCCGCCTTCATCGGGCCGAAGCTGCCTGGACCGGCGAACTCCTCCTGCGCGGCGATCGATGAGAGGCACACGATCGATCCACCACCGCCGGCTTCCATGATCGGGGCGAGCACCTCCTGGGCGCGCACCAAACCGAACACGTCGAGGTTGAGGTTGCTGGTCCAGCCCGCTTCGCCGCGGCCACTGCCGCCGGACACGTTGTGGATCAGGATGTCGCAACCGCCCAGCTCGTCACTCGCCGAGGTCAGCCACGCCCGGTAGGCGTCGTTGTCGCTGACGTCGACCTCGGCGCCGACGACCCGGTGACCATGCTTGCCGAGGGCAGCCACCGCCTCGGAAACGTCGCCGCGCGCGCAGATCGCGACATCGCAGCCCTCTTCGGCCAGTAGCTCCGCAGTTGCGAAGCCGAGGCCGCGCTTACCGCCGGTGATGATCGCCTTCTTACCGGCCAGCCCCAGATCCATGCGTGCTCCAGTCGAAAGTTGAACCGTCGCGGAGTATAGGGTTCGCGTATGCCTCACCAACAACTGTGCGTGATGTGACCATGCCCGGATCAGCGAGCGCCTCGCGCGTTGCAATCGTCACCGGTGCCGGCTCGGGCATCGGCCGTGCCGCGGCCGAGATGCTGCTTGATCGAGGCACTGCGGTGGTCGCCGTCGATATCTCCGCCGATGCGCTGCGCTGGTGTCTCGACGCTGCAGCCGCCGGCACCGCGGTCACCACCGTCACCGGCGATGTCAGCGACGACGCCACCAACATCGCTGCGGTCGCCGCTGCGCTCGACACATGGGGTCGTCTCGACGTCGCCGTGCTCAACGCCGGCATCTCCGGCGGGCTCGGGTTCGAAGTCGACGGGTCGCTGGAGCGGCTCGATCAGATCCTGGCGATCAACGTACGTGGGGTGGCCAGCGGAATCCGCAATGCCGCGCCGGCGATGCGCCGAACGAGCGACAGCGCGGCAATCGTGGTCACCGCATCCACCTCGGGCCTCGGCGGTGATCCGCGCAACTGGGCCTACAACACCTCCAAGGCCGCGGTGATCAACATGGTTCGCGCCGCGGCGATGGACTACGGCTGCGAGGGGATTCGGGTCAACGCGGTCGCCCCCGGGCCGACCGAGACACCGATGTCAGAATCGATCGCGGCCATGCCCGCGAGGCAGCACGCCATGGCCCGGCGAATCCCGCTGCAGCGCTGGGGCAAGGCAACCGAGCTGGCCGAGGCGATCTGCTTCCTCGCGTCGCCGGCGGCCAGTTTCATCCACGGCGTCACCTTGCCGGTCGACGGCGGCCTCAGCGCCTGCGCCGGCCATTTCGATCTTCCGGAGCGCACCTGAGCGAGCACATCAAAGATTACGAAGACGTCACGTCGTACGGGCTCGATGCCCACGACGAGCAGCGACTCGTCGAGGAACAGAACGAGTGCACGTTCGTGTGGGTCACCGCCGACGGCTCGCCGATGGCAGTGATCATGAGCTACCTGCGCACCGACGACGGGACGATCTGGATGACGGCGAGCGGGCAACGCAAGCGGATCCCGGCGATTCGTCGCGATCCGCGAGTGACGGTGGTGATCACGTCCAGCGGCACGTCGATGCACGCGGGTAAGACCGTCACGTACAAAGGGATTGCCACCGTGCTCGACGACGATGCGACCAAGGCGTGGTTCTATCCGGCGCTGGCCGAACGGCTGATGGGTGCCCGCGGACCACACCGAGTGGACGAGTTCGCCAAGATGCTCGATTCACCGCTTTCACGTCGCAGCTTGTTGTCACTCG
>JANOKQ010000493.1:0-4380 GCA_031419375.1 Acidimicrobiaceae bacterium | reverse complement strand
CGATGCCGTCGAACCCGCCCTCGGCGCAGTGCTCGGCCACGAGCACATACCCGGCAATGATCTCGTCGATCTCGGCTTCGTCGACGGCTTTGGGAACCTCGCGGAACAGCGGATCGGCCACAGCCGACGGCGCCCACACCGGCAGCCGCGTGTACATCGACGAGGCTTGCCCGCCGTTGTGGTTGATTTGGGCGAAGATAGGCGTGCGATGGCGATGGACGGCGTCGGTGATCCGCCTGTAGCCGGGGATTACCTCGCGGTGGAAGCCGTGGATGAGCTTCTCGTACGGCCAATCCGTGGGGTGGGTCGAGTGCTCCTCAGTGATGATCAAACCGGTGCCGCCGGCTGCGCGGGCGGCGTAGTACGCGGCGTGCTGCTCGGTCGGCAGGCCGTTGCGGGCGTAGTTGGTGAGATGCGCGCTGAACACGATCCGGTTGCGCGTGGTGATCGGCCCAAGTTGGAGCGGAGACCACAGGTACCGGTACGTCATAGTCGCTCAATCTACGTCGACGCGGTGCGACGGCCGAGGCCCCGCCGCCCCGCGCGTCGAGAAACCCACCGTGGCGGTGTGTTTCTCGACACGCGCCTGCTCCCCAAAGGCCGCGACGCGTCGGTCGGCGGTCCCGGTCCGGTGGCACTCGGCGGATGCTCTCGGCCTCGGGGCACGGGTGCTCTCGGCTGACGCGCGACAGTAGGCGGATGGACGATCTCACGGCGCGGCGGGTGATGGTGACGGCAGCGGCCGACGGAATCGGGCTGGTGATTGCGCAAGCTTTCGCGATGCGCGGGGCGTCCGTTCACATCTGCGATGCCGATGCCGAAGCACTGGCCAAGCTGAAGATCACTCTGCCGGCCGTGATCGCCACGGTGGTCGATCTGGCCGATGCGGATGCGACCCGAGCATGGTGTGCGACATCGATCGCCTCACTCGGAGGCGTGGACGTGCTGATCAACAACGCCGGGGTCAAGGGCCCGACGGCGCTGGTCGAAGATGTCGATCCCGATGATTGGCGCTACTGCCTTGCCGTCTGCCTCGACTCTCATTTCCTGTGCGCCCGCGCGGTTGCGCCGCTGATGAAGGCGCAACGAGCGGGTTCGATCATCAACATCTCGTCGGTGGCAGGTCTCGTCGGTTACGGGATGCGCACTCCCTATGCCGCCGCGAAGTGGGCGGTGATCGGCCTGACGAAGTCGTTGGCGATCGAGCTTGGCCCGCACAACGTTCGGTGCAACGCGATCTGTCCCGGCTCGGTCGCAGGTGCCCGTATCGATCGGGTCATCGTCGCCGAGGCCGAACAGCGCGGCGTCGCCGCGGAGGTCATTGCCGCTGAGTACACCGACGGCCAGTCGATCAAGCGCTTCGTTGAAGCGAACGAGGTCGCTGATCTGTGTTTGTTCCTTGCGTCGCCTGCGGCCACGATGATCACCGGTCAGGCGATTGCGGTCGATGGGCACACCGAGACCTACCACCTCGGCTGACCAGCGCGCGACCGCGTTGTGGGTTGCAGTCGCGTTCCGGTCACAGATCCCCCGCACCGCACGCGGCGCACAGGTGGCTTGTCGAGAACGACACCGTGGCGGCGTGTTTCTCGACAGGCGGGTGCTCCAAGCGGGTCGGGAGGGGCCCAGGGCGGGAGTCGCCCGGGTCAGCCTCGCTCCTTCTCGGCTGCATAGTGTCGCTTCATGCAGGAACTCACGGGCAAGGTTGCGGTGATCACGGGGGGTGCGAGCGGGATCGGGTTGGCGATGGCACGCCGGTTTGCCGCCGAGGGGATGCGTGTGGTGCTCGCCGACATCGACGAGGTGAGCCTGCGCAGTGCAGAGGCGCATTTGGCCGAGGGTGGCGCCGAGGTGTTGGCGGTGGTGTGCGACACGTCGCTGGAAGCTGATTTGGATGCGCTGGCCGCGGCGACGGTGGAGCGTTTTGGCGGGGCTCATGTGTTGTGCAACAACGCCGGGGTAGTTGGCCGCGGCGATGCGTGGCGGGGGCCGATGAGTGCGTGGGAGTGGGTGATCGGGGTCAACCTGTACGGGGTGATCCACGGGATTCGTGCGTTCTTGCCGATCATGGAGGATCAAGGCGAGGGGCACATCGTCAACACGGCGTCGATGGCGGGTTTGGTGGCGATGCCGGGCGCCGCGCCGTACAACGTGACCAAGACCGGTGTGGTTGCCCTGAGCGAGGGGCTGTACCTGGAGTTGCTGGCCACCGGTTCGCCGGTGCGGGTGAGCGCGTTGTGCCCGGGGTTTGTCAAGACCAACCTGCTCGACGGTCAGCGCTGGGCCGATCGCCTCGGCGATGATCCGGGTGCTCCGCAGTCGCCGATGGGGCAGATCATCGACGTGGTTCTGCGTCAGGGTTTGGAGGACGGCATCGAGCCAGGTGACGTTGCCGAGCAGGTCGTCCAGGCAATCCGCAACGAGCAGTTCTGGATTCTCACCCATCCCGAGTCGCGCCAGCACCCCGTCCAGCGGATGGAGCGAGCCGCGCGACAGGAGAACCCGGGCCTCGAGGTGTGACCGGGCCGACCGCGATCAGTGGCAGTCCAAGCATTTTCGGAGCATTTTGGTAATATCTAACCGCTCTGAGTGTGAGAATACCCGCGCTATGAAGCAATGTGGTGATTTCCTCACGGAGTGACCGAAAAATTCGCGCGTACCGTCGACCTCCAACTTCGGGTGTCGAAACGGGAGAACCACGATGCGAGCGCGTTCTACGCCCGCTTCGCGATGCCCGACGTCAGCGCCGACGATCACCTCGACCACCTCGACGTTGCTGGCCGGATCATCACCGGCGATGCCCGCTCGATGACCGCTGTGCCCGACAACTCTGTCGCTCTCGCCGTCACCTTGCCGCCGTACTTCGCCGGCAAGGCGTACGAGGAAGCGCTCGGTGAGAACGGGATACCCGCCAGCTACCTCGACTACCTGCAGATGCTCCGCGAGGTGTTGCCGAATGCGTTCGCGTCCTCGAACCCGGCGGGCGGATCGCGATCAACGTCGCCAACCTTGGCCGAGCCCGCACCGTTCGTTGTCGGCCGACGTGATCAGCATTCTGCAGGACGATCTGCGGATGCTGTTACGCGGCGAGATCGTGTGGGTGAAGCAACGCGGTGCATCCGGTTCGTGCGCGTGGGGTTCGTTTCAACGCCCCGGCAATCCGGTGCTGCGCGATGTGAGCGAGCGGATCATCGTGGCCAGCGAGGGTCGATTCGACCGCGCCGTCGACGCCAAGCGGCGGGCCGAGGGCGGCCTGCCATCGGTGAGCAGTCTCACTCGCGACGAGTTCATGGAAGCCACCCTCGACGTGTGGGAGATGCCCGCCGAGAGCGCTACCCGAGTCGGTCACCCCACTCCGTTCCCGGTCGCACTGCCGGAGCGGCTGACGGTGGGTTTTTCGACAAGCGAACTGCGGGCGCAACCCGATTGCAGTTGGTGACGCGATCGGCTACCGAGGTGTTGTCGCCGGTCTCGTTCTGACAGCCGCCATCGGCACCGAAATCGTTGCCTCCGCTAGCGACCCATCCGTGGTCCGCAGCACTTGCTAGGGCATTCCGGTGATCATGGCCAGCACGTCGAGGATCTGATGCGTGACCGCTACGCCCACATTGCCAAACGGTGTGCTGCAGCGCTCGATGGCGACGGCTCGGAGCTGTTCGACCAGCGCGTAGCTCGTGGCGACGAGGCCGTTGGCTGGATCGGCCATGATCTCGACGTGACTCGGGAAGGTCCTCTCCGTGGTGGTCAACGGCACGACGAACACCGTCGTTGGCCGGAATCGGAGGAACGCGTCGGCGGTGACGACGATCGCGGGCCGAACGAAACCTGGTTCCGACCCAATCGGCAAGCCGAAGTCGACCTCGACGACATCACCGGCGTTCACGGGATCAGCCGAGGTACGCGTTCAGCCACTCATCGCGTTCAGCGAGATAGGCCGCCCATCGACTGGAGTCTGCTCGAAGCGCATCCTGGGCAGCAGCCATGCCCTGGTAGAACTGGTCGCGTCGCAGTGATTCCAGAGCGGCATCAAGCGTGTCGGTCATTGACGACTCACGTTCGATGGCCAAGGCGCGAAGTCGATCGCGTTGCTGAACACTGACGCGAATTGTTGTAGACGGCCAAGTCATACATGCAGTCTACAGATTCGCGGTAGCCGCAGCGCGACGAGAGTCCGCGCTGCGGAAGGATGCGGGTCTCGCCGCCAGCAGGGCCGGGCAGCAGGGGCCGGGCAGCACCATCGGTGAGCAGTCTCACTCGCGACGAGTTCATGGAAGCCACCCTCGACGTGTGGGAGATGCCCGCCGAGAGCGCTACCCGAGTCGGTCACCCCGCTCCGTTCCCGGTCGCGCTGCCGGAGCGGCTGATCCAACTGCACACCTA
>JANOKQ010000492.1:0-3918 GCA_031419375.1 Acidimicrobiaceae bacterium | reverse complement strand
GCGCCCTTGGTCTGGAACCTGATCGCACCGTCGAGGCGGATGACCTCGCCGTTGAAGTACGGGTTCTCGATGATTGCCATGGCCATCATCGCGTACTCGTCGGGCTGGCCCATGCGCTTCGGGAACGGCACGATCGGTCCCCACTCGGCCTCGATCTGGTCGAGCGCTTTGCCGTAGGCGGGGGTGGCGAACACTCCGGGGGCGATGGTGCCGACGCGGATGCCCAGCACCGACAGGTCGCGTGCCGCCGGCAACGTCATGCCGATGATCGCGCCTTTGGCGGCCGAGTAGGCGACCTGGCCGATGGTGCCTTCGTACCCGGCGATCGATGCGGTGTTGACGATGACGCCCCGCTCGCCGGTGTCGAGCGGTTCGTTCTTCGCCATCGCCGCAGCGGCGAGGCGCAACACGTTGAACGTGCCGTTGAGGAAGATCTGGACGACGCCGACGAAATCAGCCAGCGGCAACGGGTTGCCGTCGCGATCGAGGGTGCGCCCGCCGCCGCCCCCGCCGTGGGTGTCGACCGAGACCCGCAGCGGTGCCATCTCCACCGCTGCGGCGATGGCTGCGTTGACGCTGTCTTCGGAGAGCACGTCGGTCTTCACGAACCTCGTCGATGGGCCGAGCTCGGCGGCCAATGCCTGCCCGGACGCTTCGGACATGTCGGCGATGACGACCTTGGCCCCTGCTGCGACCAACCGGCGGACCGTGGCCGCACCGAGGCCGCCGGCACCGCCGACGACGAGTGCACTGGAATCATCGAGTTGCATGCTGTTCCCCTTCAACGTCAGCAGAATCTGACATGAGTGTCAAGCCTACCGAGCACGGTCATAGCGGACGACGTAGCACTTGTGCTATCATTTTCGGGATGACCACCGTTGGCCTCCGGGAACTTCGTCAAGACGCTTCTGATCTGGTGCGACGTGTCGAGAATGGTGAGGAGATCGAGATCACGGTCGCTGGACGTCTCGCCGCCCGTTTGGTGCCGGCGGCTCCGCGGCGATGGCAGAGATGGGTCGACATCGCTGACCTGTTCACTGGTCGACCCGACCCGGATTGGGAACGAGATCGGGACCTGGTTGATCAGTCCGTCGAGAACCCGTGGGAGCGTTGCGATGAAGGCGATTCTTGACACCAGCGTGTTGCTCGCCATCGATGTACCCGAGCTCGAAGGGGAACTTGCGATCAGCGCCGCCTCTCTCGCGGAGTTGCACTTCGGTGTGCTCGTCACCGCTGACGCGGCGATCCGGGCCGAGCGTCTGCGTCGGCTCTCGGATCTTCAACGCACGTTCGACGCACTTCCAGTCGACGACGAGGTGGCGGTCAGCTACGGGCAACTCGCCGCCGCAGTCGCCGCCACCGGCCGCCAACCGCGGTCGCGGGTGATGGACCTGCTGATCGCGGCGACAGCGCACGCGAACGGTGCCCGCCTCTACACCCGCAACGCGGCAGATCTCGTCGGAATCGAGCACCTGATCGACATCGTTGCGGTGTAGCAGCCGGACTCCTCGGCTCCCGAAGAAGCAGTGACCGATGAGCCGGCGTCGCGAGCAGCCCGAGAGCATGGTGACTCGAGGGCGTGCGGCAGCGGCTAGGAGAACGTGCGGGGCCGTACCCGGATGCGCTGGACGATCGCATCCGGAACATCGACCTCGATCGCTGCGCGCGTGCGATCGGTTGCGGCGTCGATCGCGCCGAAAGCTCGGTGACCACTGTACGGGCGACCGAGGAACGTATCTTCCAGCTCCTCGCCTCGGCGACCACGAGCGTCGTGGGCCGACCCGGCCGAGGTGGCTTCGGTGTCGAATCGAATTTTCCCGCGGGAAAACCGGATGGGATCTGACTGAATGGCGCCCAGCTCAGTTCTTGACCATGTCCGCGCATTCCTTCAGCGGCCCGGCGCGTTGACGCCCAGCTACGGGCCTCCCGGCGGCGGGCCAAGCAGGTCCCAGCGGTTTCCGGCAATATCGATGAACACGGCGATCTGCCCGTACGGTTCGTCGCGCGGTGCGGTGGCGAACTTGACTCCGTGGGCGGTCATCCGCTCGTACATTGCGTCGAAGTCATCGACACGGAGGAAGAAGCCGACACGCCCTCCAGCCTGGTTCCCGATTGCGTTCGCCTGCCGGTCCCCGTCGGCGCGGGCGAGCACAATTCCGGTTTCGCTGCCCGGCGGGCGAACAACGACCCATCTCTTCGACTCCCCATCGGTGGTCAGCGCAGCGGAGTCCTCGACAAGGTCGAAGCCGAGGACGTCCACGAAGAACTCGATCGCCGAGTCGTACTCGTCAACGACGAGCGCAACGCTCTCGATCCGCATCACCGAAGCGTACGTCACTCATCGATTGTGCCCGCAGGCCCGGGCTTATGTGTGTAGGGCGAGGCCGGGCGGTGCCAGGTGCAGCGGACCAGGCGGCCGGTCATCGAGCCGCCAGCGAATCGAGCTCGGTCGATCCGGGCAGCCCGACACCTAGCTGGCACATGCGCAGGTCGACGTTTGCGATCAGGCTGCGCCGAAAACCGGCGGCGATCTAGCGGTGTTCCGACGTCTCCTCCCCTGAAGCGTTGGCTCGATGCCGCCGAGGCCGGTGAGGCCCACATTCCCTACATTAAGGTCGCTGCCGAGGTTATGGCGGGTCGTTTCGAGTAGCGAGTCTTGACGCGCCGCACCGGTCGCCCGCTGCCTATTTTCGTGACTCCGAGACGGTCGATGGCACGGCCCCCGCCCTCATTGCGGCTCGGCTGAGTCGGCCGCGTCCACCGCGTCGGTGACGTTCGCGGGGCGGCCGGCAACGCAACATCGAACGACGCGCCGGTGAGATCCAGACCGCGTTACGCACCGGACGCTCGCTGCGGCGGTGGCGATCATCGTCAAGATGAACCGTCAGATCGCCCAACGCGAGGCGCCGTTGACGACATGTTTTGAGTAGCACTGCTTGGGCATACCGCCAACCAGCGCCAGCGAAAATCAGCAAGCCGCTTGACACCGAGCGGCCCTGGGGGTGCCTAACCTCGCGCCATGCGGCTGAGCCTCCTGGGACCCCTGCTGGTGGATGGCTCGCCGGGCAGCGTGATGCTCGGCGCGGCGAAGGAGCGCTCCCTGTTGGTGGCGCTCGCCCTGAGCCCCGGTTCGGTCGTGTCGACGGACTCGTTGATCGCCGCCCTGTGGGGTGAGAGCCCGCCAGCGGCGGCACGTAAGACCCTGCAGACCTACATCTGGAACCTGCGCCAGGCGCTCGGAACTGACGTGATTGGCACGGAGCCTCCGGGCTACACGCTGCGGATCGCTCGCGAGGACGTGGACATCGGCCGGTTCCGGGCGCTCGTCCGCAGCGGCGAGGCGGCGATGGGCGCGGGGGACCCCGTGCGGGCCAGTGCGCTGCTCGGCGAGGCGACGGCGCTGTGGCGCGGAGAGCCGTTCGGCAGCGTCGCTGCACACACCGGGCTCGGTGGTGAGGCGGTGCGCCTGAAGGAGGAGTACCTCTCTGCGATCGAGACCCGCGTCACCATGGACCTCGCCGCGGGCAGACACGCCGACCTCATCGGCGACCTCGAGGCGCTGGTGTACGAGCACCCGTTCCGCGAGCGGCTGTGGGGCTATTTGATGGTTGCGCTGTACCGTTGTAGTCGGCAGGCTGAGGCCCTTGCGACCTACCAGCGGGCCCGTCAGATTCTGGTCGAGGAGCTCGGCCTCGAGCCCGGCGGAGAGCTGCGCCGACTCGAGGAAGCGATCCTCACCCACGACGCCTCTCTTGCCGCGCCTCACCGGCTCCCTGTTCCCGTGGAGATGGCCCCAGGTGCAGCTAGCGGGATCGTCCGATCACCGGTCCGCTACACGAGGTCGAGCGACGGGGTGAGTATCGCCTACCAGGTTGCCGGCAATGGCCCAATCGATATCCTGGCCATCCCGGGCTTCGT
>JANOKQ010000491.1:0-1541 GCA_031419375.1 Acidimicrobiaceae bacterium | reverse complement strand
GCCGAGCGACTACGACACGATCTACACGTACGACGCCGCCGGCAACCTGATCACTGTCAAGAATCCGTTGGATGAGATCACCGCAACGACGTACACCAGGACGGGACAGGTCGAGACGGTGACGGATCCACGTGGCACCGTGACGACGTATTCGTACGACCCGCTGGATCGAATCAAGACAGTCGGAACGACAGTGCAGGGCGTGACGACGTACAACTACAACACGACTGGGCGGCTCACGTCACGGGTGGATCCGCTCACCCACCAGACGTCGTATGAGTACGACCTGGTGTTGAGCGCCTTGGTCGTTGAGGACGAGTCTCTGCGGTGACGACGTGATGGTCGGGGACATGTCGTGCTCATCGTGTCGGTGGGCTGGTTGGTGCCGGCGTCAGCCGTGTGAGGCCCGTTGGCATTGCGCGGCGTGATTGGGTCACGCTGCAACACGAACTCGCCCGTTCCCGCCCGATCCTGGGCCGGTCATCGTGGCCGGGTGCGTCTCGATGCTTCTGACCTCCGACCTGACCGCCACCGCAACCGACCTGGCCGTCGGCGTCCTGCACTGCCCGCATCACGCATGCGACGGCAAGCTCGCACCATGGGGTCACGCACGCACCCGATACCGGCGAGTCGGACCATCGACGACCGAAGCGCACACACCACGCCGGACTCGGTGCCGGTCATGCCAGCGCACCCACGTGATCGCTTCGACCCGGAACTACCCTCGCCGGCCCGACACCGCAGAGACGATCGGCGCCGCACTGACCGCCGCCGCACGAGGACTTGGACATCGACGGATCGCGGAAGCGATCGGGATCCCCGCAACAACGGTCAGAGGCTGGATACGACGGGCGCGAGCCAACAGCGAGAACGTCCGTGCCAACGCGACGATCCGGGCCCTCGCACTCGATCCAGTCGCCGCCACGTTCGATCCGACCGGTACACCCCTCAGCGACATGATCGACGCGGTCGGCCGCGCGGTGAGCGCGTACATCTGCCGACTCGGACCCGGCCCGCCACCATGGCAGCTCGCCGTGCTCATCACTCGCGCCGAGATCCTCGCCCCTCGACCGAGCCCGGTCCGATACCTCACCGGCTAAACGGCACCCGACCCCGCTTCAACGCGCCCGCAATCGAAGACGGCGACATCGACAACGAGGACCGAATGCCCCGTTCCGTCCTCACCCATCCTGACGCCGCCATCCTCATCCAGCGTGACGGGCAACAGGCGGTCGCGGCGGTGTCGCCGTGGAGGTTGGTGAGGGTCCAGCGGCTGGTGCCGTTCGGGTTGTCGTGCAGCGTCACACCACCGGGGAGGCGCATGACCGCGGTCTCTACCGCGAATCCGGGTGTTTGCACCCACGCGATGCTGTCACCACTGTTGCCGGTGAACCCGAACCGGCGTTCACCGGCGACCGGATCGGTTCTTGACCTCAGCCCGCCACCGGGTTCTCGTTTCAGGGTGACGTTGCCACCGGTGCCGGTGTGTCGGCCGGCGGGGTCCCAGGTGAGTGGGGTGCCGAACAGGTTGGTGACGTTTC
>JANOKQ010000490.1:0-4256 GCA_031419375.1 Acidimicrobiaceae bacterium | reverse complement strand
AGGGTCAGGGCCTGCGTGACAGCGCCCAACGGTTCGTCGAACTCGATATCACGGTGCTCGGTGCCTCCTTCGACACCTCCGCCGACAACCTTGCATTCGCCGAAGCGCAAGGCTTCGAGTACCGGCTGCTCAGCGACCCCGACCGAGCCGTCGGAACGAAGTACGAAGTCGTGCGCAGCCCCGACGACAAGTACGCGAACTTCCCGCGCCGGGTCAGCTACCTGATCGACCCCGACGGAGTTGTCCGCCGCGCCTACGACGTGACCGATGTCGCCGGTCACGCCACATTTGTTGCCGCCGACGCTGCCGCCCTGCGAGCCGACCAGAGCGAGTGACAGCGTTGGACTCGTCCCTGCCCGGCGCTCGCCGGGTGAGGCCACCGCAGCCGTATGTGCCGGCCATCGAGCGCGATGTGTCCGACGGTGGCCGTGACGCGGCCGAGTTGCGTTCGCAAGTGCAGTCCGTTGCGCGCGGTGGTGCTCGTGCCGCGGTACTCGGGGCCAACGACGGGCTCGTCACCAACCTCTGCCTGATCCTCGCCGTCGCCGGAGCAGACGGATCGGCCGGTGCCGTGCGCATCGCCGGCTTCGCCAGCCTGGTCGCCGGGGCGCTGTCGATGGCGGCCGGTGAATGGGTGAGCGTGCGCAGCCAGGTCGAGCTGTATCAAGGAATCCTGGCCGAGCTCCACGCGCTGGTGCGACGCAACCCCAAGCTGGTGCTCGGTCAGCTCACCGACGACCTGGTCGAGGCCGGATTCGCCAGCGACACGGCCCGGCGCGTCGCCACCGAGTTGCCCCTCGACGAGCGGCACTTCTTCGACTTCTCGGCGCGCACCATCTTTGGGCTGAATCCCGCCGAGCTGGGTTCGCCCTGGACCGCCGCCACGACCTCGCTGGCGCTTTTCGCGGCGGGCGCCGCGGTCCCGCTGCTGCCGTGGTTCGTCACCAGCGGAGCGACGGCGATCGCCATCTCCGCGGTCGCCACCGCACTCGCCAGCGTGGCCGTGGGCGGTTGGGTCAGCAGCTCGGCCAACCGCCCCATATGGCGTGGCGCAACACGCCAGTTGGCCATCGTCGTGGCCGCCGCCGCGGTCACATACGGCGTCGGTGCGCTGTTCGGCACCGCCATCGCCTGACGAGGCCCAGTGCGCAGCCGAGGCCGCTACTTGTCGTGCTTCGACTTGTTTGCGTTCGAGTTGGCGGTGGCCGACCCGTTCGCCTTGGCAGTAGCTCCGGGTGCGTTCGCCGCATGGTCACTCCGGCCGGGCGAGGTCGAGCTGCCGGCCACGTCTGAGTCGTCGATGGGTGCAACTGCGCCAAGGGTGGTCGTGGTCGAATCGTCCTCGTCGTCCTCGTCAGGTGCGCCGTCGTCGCTGTTTTGCTTGCCGCACGACGAATGCGCGGCCTCGCTGACCGCCGCGCCGTGACCCGGCCCGGGCTCGACGGCGTGGGCGACCGAGCTCACGGTCTTGCCATGGTTGCCCTCGGCGCATTCCGTCTCGTCGAACGCGGTGGCCGGGTCATCGACGAGCGAGTCAGCAGTCGTGTCCGCGGTCGACGTCTCCGTCGTGTCGTCGCTGAGGGGTGCAGACGTCGTCCCTGTGCCGTCGTGGTCCGAATCGGTGGTCGGAGTCGTGGTGCCCGATGCGCTGGTATCGGGCGTGCTCGTATCAGGCGTGCTGGTTGCCGGAATGGTGGTGCCGGTGGCGATGGAGGTGTCGCTCGGCACGGACGTCGCCGGAGCTGCCGACCCGTTGTCCGAGAGCAGCCCGCCGGGACCGGCCGCAGCGACACCGGCGAAACCGAGCACGCCCGCGGCGATCAAGGTGGCGACGGGCATTCGCCGACGCCGGCCGACCGGCGACAGTGGCGGTGTGGAAGTTGGGGACATCATGGGCTCCAGGTTCTCGATCATCGCCTGATGCAGCGCATCGATGGCGGCCTCCATCCCGTCGAGCTCGTTCGGCGCAGCTGGCGAGCGCAGCACGTGGATCAAGTGGTCGAGTGGATCGGTCATGGCACGCTGTTGATCGTTCGGCCGACGACGCGCGTTACAACAGATCTCTCGGCGAGGCGTTGCAGACCGCGGTGCATGATCACCCGCACGTTGCCTTCACTCTTGCCGACGATGGCGGCGACCTCACCGACATCGAGATCGGTGATGATCCTCAGCAGGATCACCTCGGCTTGATCGGTCGGCAGCGCCCCGATCATGGCCAGTGCACGATCGATCGCCGTTTGCTGCTCATAGCACTCCGCCGTATCGGGTGAGACGAGGTGGTCTCCGGTGTCGGCCGCAAGATCCTCGGGGCGGCGGGCGAACCATCTCGATTCGTCGATCGCTCGCCTGCGGGCGATCGTGAACATCCAGCGGCGAAAGTCGGTCGGGTTGCCCTCGAAGCGGGGCAGGCCCTTGGCCACGTCGATCCACACGTTCGAGGCAACATCGTCCGCCGATCGAACTCCGACGCCCCGTAGGAATCGCAGCACTAGGTGATTGTGGGCAACCCACAGAGCGCCGAGGGCGTCACGATCGCCAGTCCGGGCACGCGCCAGCGTCGCGCTCAGATCTTGATCGGAGGCGCGCCCCTCCTCGGACGTTTCGTCGGACATGTGAGGGGTATCGACACGGTGCGCTCGAAACTGAAATGCCCTGGCGGCCGATGGCGGCCGATGGCGGCGGACGTCGAAGTCAGCTGAGGTTGGGCTCGACAGGGAGGGAGCGGTCGACGCAGGCAGTCAGTTCGGTGCGCAAGCGTGGGTCGTGGCCGGGGGTCGCCAACTCGGAGATGGGGGCGTGCACGGTGCGCGACGACCGCTCGCTGCAGATCAACACGGTCGAGACGGCGGCGTCGAAATCGCCAGGCGACGCCTCCGTGAAGCGAACTGCGGCAAGCAACCCGTCGAGGGTGCGCTGATCGGCGTAGCGGCCGGTTCCGGGCACGCCCATCCCCGAGGTGAAGTTGCCGACGCTCCAGTACACCACGGCACCGTTGACGACCTCGACCGGCTGAATCACGTGCGGGCCGTGCTGAATGACCAGATCGACCGGAGCCAGCGCGGTGAACTCGGTCACGAAGGCCCGGTCGGCGGGGATGGGTGTCGGCAGCATCTCCTTGGAGATGTGCACGCTGACGATCACGATCTCCGCCCCCGACGAGCGCACCGAAGCAACCCGGGCGGCCACCTCGCTCGCCGGAACCGGCCCGTTCAACAGCGACGACGATGAGCGGCTGACCGTGTTGCTGTAGCGGGTCATCGACAGGTGGGCGAGTCGCACACCGTTGACGGTGAACACGGTGTCGACTGCCTCCATCGGGCTGCGTGCCGTGCCGACATGGGTGATCCCGGCCTGGTCGAACGCATCGAGTGTGGAGACGATGCCGCTAGCACCGAGGTCGTTGCTGTGGTTCGACGCGGTGCTGCACCGGTCGAACCCGGTTGCGGCAAGCCCTGCGGCCAGCTCGTACGGCGCCAGCAACAGGTTGCCGCCGAACGGCGAGCGGCCATACACGCCGGATCGGTCGCCGGGCCGACCGAGGGGGATCTCCGCGTGGCAGATGGCCAGGTCGGCGCTCCGCACGATTGGCGCGACCGGGGCGAAAACGGGGGCGAAGTCGTAGCGCTGGCCGGTGCCGAACGCGAAGCTGGCGGCGGCGCTGACGACGGCGTTTTCGGTGAGGACGTCGCCACCGGCGATCACGCTCAACGTCCGCTGCGGCGGCGACAACCGTCGCGCCGCCACCGACGGATCTGCCGGATCGCCCGAGGCGTTCGCCGACATCGCCGACATCGTCGCAACGACTCCGATGGTGATGGATGTTCGAACGGCCAGCCGTCGTGCCGACGGTCGCACGGAATCAATTGTACAACCGGCAAAAGTTGATATGAGACGTAGCAAGTTTTCTATATGGAGTTACACTCCTACCATGGCGATCGACCCGAAGAAGTGGACCATCAAGACCCAGGAAGCCGTGGCTGCGGCTATCGACCAGGCGCGCGCCCTGAGTAACCCCGAGCTCACCGCCGACCACGTGATGGCGGCGCTCGCCCGTCAGGACGACACCCTCACCCCGGCAGTGCTCGCCCATCTCGGACTCGCCCCGTTGATGGTTCGCAACAAGGCCGACGAGGCAGTCGCCAAGCTCCCCAAGGCATACGGCGGCAACGAGCCGCGGATGAACCGCGAGCTGACCAACACCTTCGAAAACGCCGAGACATATCGGAAGGACCTGAAGGACGATTACCTCTCCGTCG
>JANOKQ010000489.1:0-2820 GCA_031419375.1 Acidimicrobiaceae bacterium | reverse complement strand
GGCCCGGCGAGCAACGGCATGGCCACCTTGGCGGGGAGCCACAGTTCGTCGGTCGCGATCGGGGTGTCGTCCGCGTTGCGCAATCGATGGAGGTACACGAACGATGTCGACGCGGCAACCTCGAGGCGCGCCGCCACGCCGGGATCGCATCGCTGCTCGAGCGTGAGCACCTTGCTGCGTTGCTCGAAACCCTGATCCTCAATGGAGCGGAACAGGCTGTACAGCGCACCGGTGCGCTGCTCGATCGTTTGTTGACGCACGAATGTGCCCCGGCCGCGCTCGCGGTCGATCAGCCCTTCGGTGTGCAGACGCCGCATCGCATCGCGCATCGTGTGGCGGCTGATCCCGTACTGCTCCACCAGTTCGCGTTCGGCAGGAAAGCCGTTGGCGAACTCGCCCGCATCCAGCCTCGTGCGGATGTCGGCGAGCACCTGTGCCCACAGCGGCATCGGACTCGAACGGTCCGGTTTGGTGATCGAAGGCGTCGCCATCTCGGCCAAGGTACGGACCAGGCTCGGTGAATGCAAACCCGGTCGCGAGAGTCAGGCCTTGGAGAGCGCCGGCTGGGGCTCGATCTCGCGGTGCTCACCATCGCCGTGGGTGGCGATACGCACGTGGCGATCGCGGAGGTGCAAGCCGATGAACAGCCCGGCGATGGCCACGACTGCGAGGCCTGCGCCGGAGGCGAGCATGACCAGCGCCGGGGCCGGGCAGGTGCCGGCCAGTGCCCAGCCGGCACCGAAGAGCGCACCTCCGATCACGTGGTGACGCTCGGGCTTGGACCGTGACAGGCGCAGCGGCCCGGCCAACATGGTGGTGGTGCCGCGCCGCTCGAGCAGCCACAGCAGCGGTAGGGATGTGGCGATGGCTGCGCCCATGAGCAAGAACACGTCGAACTCATCGAAGCGCAGCATGCGGTGGATCGTCTCGTACTCGTGCAGGCGGGCGGCTCCGAGCACGAATCCGAACCCAGCTCCGAACAGGAGGCCGATCAGGTCGAGGCGGCGGTTCACAGGTCGCCGCCGGTGACGAGGCGAAGTACGAACGTGACCGCGACTCCAGATGCCATGAACGTGGCGGTGGCAACCCAGCTCGCGGCCGAGCGCTGAGCGGTGCCGCAGATGCCGTGGCCCGAGGTGCATCCTCCGGCCATCCGTGCCCCGTAGCCCATCACGATCGCACCAACGAACACCACGACAGCGGCGACGGGTAGGGAGAACTGGTCGACGAGGCTGTCGTAGCCGGACCGGACCTCGATGCCGGTTCCGAGCACCAGCGCAAGCGCCCCGCCCGCGAAGATGCCGGCGAAGTACCAGGCTCTCCAGCGAACGGTGTCGGCGTGGCGGCGGACGAGCTTGGCGGTGTGCACATAGGCCCCGCTTGCTCCGAGCGGTTGGTTGGCGACGAGGAACAACCCGACGACCAGCAGGCCGAGAGCGGGGCCGGCGATGTACCAGGCGAGTCGATCAGGCAGCACGTTCATGGTGAGCTCCTCCGGAGGCGAGTTGGGTGTTTGTCATCGGGGCGCAGAATATCGTATGGTACGGACATTCGGTGTTCTTGATCCGACCTGGAGGCTATTCGATGATCTTCAAGCAGTACTACCTCGCGTGCCTGTCACACGCCTCGTACCTGGTGGGTGACGAGGGCTCGGGTCGAGCGGTGGTGGTCGATCCCCAGCGCGACGTGTCGCAGTACCTCGCCGATGCGGCCGAGCACGGCATGACCATCGAGCGGGTGATCGAAACGCACTTCCACGCCGACTTCCTCTCCGGCCACCTCGAACTGCAGCAGGCCACAGGCGCGGTCATCTCCTACGGGTCGGCCGCCGACGGGGTGGCCGAGTTCGCGATCGAACCACTCGCCCACGGCCAGCGGCTGAGCCTCGGCGATGTCATCCTCGAGGTGCGCCACACTCCCGGCCACACCCCCGAATCGATCTCGATCGTGGTGTACGAACATGATGGCGACGACGTGCCCTACGGGGTGCTCACCGGCGACACGATGTTCATCGGCGATGTCGGTCGTCCCGATCTACTCACGTCTGTCGGGATGTCCTCCGACGAGTTGGCCCGCCTGCTGTACCGCTCGACGCGTGAGCAACTGCTGACACTGCCCGACCAAACGCGGGTGTTCCCGGCGCACGGGGCCGGGTCGGCGTGCGGTAAGGCGCTGTCGTCGGAGACGTCGTCGACGATCGGCGAGCAGCGCGCCTCGAACTACGCCCTGGCTCCGATGAGCGAGGACGAATTCGTCGAAGTGGTCACCGAGGGGCAAAGCCTCGCCCCGCTGTACTTCGCGTTTGCAGCCAATCGCAACAAGCAGACCCACGATGTGCTGCCCGAAGGCGAGGCACCTACGGCGATGTCGCTCACCGAGGTGCTCGCCCAGCAGCGCCGTGGGGCAGCGGTGCTCGACACCCGCGACCCGGCCGTGTTCGCCCAGGGCCACCTGGTCGGGTCGTACAACGTCGGCCTCGCCGGACGATATGCCGAGTACGCGGGCGATGTGCTCACTGCCGACCAGCCGATCGTGTTGGTGTGCGATGCGGGCACCGAGGTGGAGGCCAGGAACCGGCTGGCGAGAATCGGGTTCGACCGGGTGGTGGGCTGCCTGTCAGATCCCGTGTCGGCGTTCCTCGAGAACCCCCACTGGACCGCTACCGCGTCACGGCTCACCGTTGCCGAGCTGATCGAGCGGCGTGCTGGCGTCGACGGGCTCCAGATCGTCGATGTGCGCGGCCCTGGCGAGGTGGCCGGTGGAAAGATCGACGGTGCGCTCGAGGTGCCGCTGCCGCGCATCCTCGACCGGTTGGCCGAG
>JANOKQ010000488.1:0-3668 GCA_031419375.1 Acidimicrobiaceae bacterium | reverse complement strand
AACCGGTTTCGTCGACAAGGCCACGCTCGGTCAGCCGAGCATGGGCGGCGTCGAACTGGGCGTCGGTCCAGCCGCGCGTGCGGCTGTAGCTGCGCATCGGTAGGCCCCAGTACAGCTCGCTCAGCAATCCAATCTCGGTGGCGTCGATCCCCGCCGCGATCCATGCCGCCGTGTGCGAATCACCCCGGTACTCGCGCAACATGTCGCCGGTGCGCCACATCGTGCCGAGGGGGCTGGCCGGCATCGATTGCGAGCACAGCCCAGCGAACAGCGGGCGGCCCTCGGGACGCAATGGCGCGACGGTGCGGGCGAGCAGTTCGTTGACACGATGGATGCCGTCCGGTTCGTCGCCGAGCAGCCGGCGCAGTTGGGCGATGGCGCCGTCATCGCGGGCGGCACAGATGGTGGCGGCATCGGTGCATGTCCAGCCAAGCGTCACGCACGGCACCACGACTTCGGGATTGAACACTGCGAACGCAGCAGCCACGACGTGGCCGGGGACCTGGCCCATCACCGAGCCGCGACTGGTGAAGTAGGCCGCGCGATCCGGCAACGCCACCCCGTTGGCAGCCCCGCTGCTCGGATCGAAACCGAGCGCTGCGTAGTTGGCGTGACACTCGGGCGAGAAGTACACCTGACCGGTGACGGGCTCGACGACGGAGCCGAGTTTGCGAGCACGGGCAGACAGAGCGGCGGAATCCATCTCCTCACGTTAGGCCGTAGCCACTGCACGAGTATGCTCCGATCGCATCAGTTGCGACACGATGCAAGACACCACCGGGAGGGCCCATTGATGAGTCCGGGCCTGACATGTGACTGCGAGCGGTACGTCAATGCTGGCAAAGGCGAGCATGCCTGATGTAGACCCGACCAAGCTGGTGGCGGCCGCCAGTCGTCAGACGATCGGCGATCTTCTTCGCCGATCAGCTCTGCGTTATCCGCTTCGCCTCGCCCTGGTCCACGAGGAACGACGATGGAGCTACTCGGAGCTCGACGCAGCCGTCAACCGATGTGCCAACGCGCTGACCGCGCGTGGTGTCGCCCAGCGGGACCGGGTGGCGATCTTCAGTCACAACAGCGACGCCTTCGTGATCGCCTTCTTTGCCCTGGCCAAGCTCGGGGCGATCTCGGTGCCCATCAACTTCATGCTGAACGCCGACGAGGTGGGGTACGTGCTCGACCATGCCGGAGTGTCCGCGGTGATCGTCGAAGATGCACTCGTGGCGACGATGGATCAAGCGATCGCCGCAGCAGCACAGGGCGATCGCATCACCGTGAAATTGTCAATCTCGGTACGGGGCAACGCCGTCGCTCGGGGTTGGAAGCCGTTCGAGGGCTTGCTCGACCACGTGGACGCATCCGAACCGCATGTCCTCATCGCCGATGACGACCCGGCGCAGTTGATGTACACCAGCGGAACCGAATCTCGGCCCAAGGGAGCGGTGATGACGAACCGCTCGCTGCTGGCCCAGTATGTGAGTTGCATCGTCGACGGGCGGATGACGGCGAATGATGTCGAGATCCACGCGTTGCCGCTCTATCACTGTGCACAGTTGCACTGCTTCTTGACCCCGGATGTGTATCTCGGTGCCACGAGCATCGTGTTGGCGTCGGCCGACCCGACCGTGATCCTGGAAACGATCGAGAGCGAGCGAGTCACGAAGCTTTTCTGCCCGCCCACCGTGTGGATCTCGCTGCTCCGACATCCGGACTTCGACCGTCGTGATCTGTCGTCATTGCGGTCGGGTTATTACGGCGCGTCGATGATGCCGGTCGAGATTCTGCGCGAACTGATCGAACGCCTGCCGAGCATGGATCTGTTCAACTTCTACGGGCAGACGGAGATGTCTCCGTTGGCGACAATCCTCGGGCCCGAGGATCAGGTCCGCAAAGCCGGTTCTGCCGGCAGGGCGGCGATCAACGTGGAAACGCGGATCGTCGACGACGATGACCAGCCCGTCGGGCCGGGAGTTGTCGGCGAAATCGTCCATCGCAGCCCCCATGCCACGCCCGGCTACTGGAACGACCCGGTCAAGACGACGGAAGCGTTCCGCAATGGCTGGTTCCATAGCGGGGATCTGGGTGTCATCGATGACGAGGGTTACCTGTCGGTGGTCGATCGGAAGAAGGACATGATCAAGACGGGTGGCGAGAACGTCGCCAGCCGTGAAGTCGAGGAAGCCCTGTACGCACACCCGGCCGTGTTGGAGGTCGCCGTCTTCGGTGTGCCGCACCCACACTGGATCGAGGCGGTCACGGCCGCCGTGGTGCTTCGGCCGGATCAGATCGTCGAGGCGACAGATCTCATCGCTTTTACGCGAACCCGGCTGTCCGGTTTCAAGGTACCGAAGTCGATCGTGATCGTGGACGAGTTGCCCAAGAACGCAAGTGGCAAGATACTCAAGCGTCAACTGCGCGAGCAGATGAGAGGAGCACCATGAACACGACTGAAGTGAACGAGAAGGAAAACGAACACTCGGCGACCGATTCGATCAAGGGTGCCAACCCATTCGTCGGACTGACACCGCGCCAGGTCGCGTCTGCGTTCGGACGATGGGCCGGCCAGATGGCGCAGCGACCCAAGGTGATCGCCTCAACGGTCGCCGACCTGGCCACCGCCCAGCGGCAGGTGCTTGCCGGTTCATCGCGGATCGAACCCGATCCGAAGGACAAGCGGTTCACCGATCCGCTCTGGGATGGCGCAGTTTGGGGTCGTGTTACTCGTTCGTACCTGGCGACTCGCAAGACCTTGCTCGGCACCGTCGACGAGTTGGATCTTGACGAGAAAAGTGCCGACCGAGCCCGGTTTGCGCTGATGCAGATCGCAGAAGCGGTGGCCCCGTCGAACAACTTGTTGACGAACCCGGTTGCGCTCCGGCGGGCAGTCGAGACGCGTGGTGATTCGCTCGTCAAGGGCGCTCGGCACCTCGCCTGGGATGTGCGCCACAACGGAGCGATGCCGAGCCAGGTCGACACCCGACCGTTTGAGGTTGGTCGCACCCTGGCGTTGACGCCGGGTTCCGTCGTCCATCGAACCGAGATGTTCGAGCTGTTGCAATATGCGCCCACGACCCCGCAGGTGCATACCCGCCCGACGCTGGTGATTCCTCCTCAGGTCAACAAATTCTATTTTCTCGACCTGGCCCCCGGTCGCAGCTTCGTCGAGCACGCCGTCGCCCAGGGGCTGCAGATGTTCATGATCTCGTGGCGCAATCCTGGCCCTGATCAGCGCGACTGGTCGCTCGAAAGCTACGTCGAGGCGTGCCTCGAAGCCGTCGAGGTGGTCACGGCGATCACCCGCAGCCCTGACGTCAACGTGATTGGATTTTGTGCAGGAGGGATCACGCAGTCTGTGATGCTCGCCCACCTTGCGGCGACAGGCCAAACCCAGGTGCATGCGTGCGGCCTGGCGGTCACAACGATCGACACGCACGCCAAGAGTGTGATGAACATGTTCGTCAGCGAACGCACCGCAACGAACGCGATCGACAAGTCACAACGTGCCGGAATCCTGGAGGGCCGTAGTCTCGCCCGGGTGTTCGCCTGGGTGCGACCGAACGATCTGATCTGGAACTACTGGGTGTCGAACTATCTGCTCGGCAAGTCGCCGCCCGCCTTCGACGTGCTGGCGTGGAATTCCGACTCGACCAACCTTCCAGCCGCGTTGC